>DATIEM010000136.1:0-8446 GCA_035455725.1 Rhizomicrobium sp.
GGGCAAGTCGTCCTTGCTGCACATGGCGGGTTTGCTGGAACGGCCCTCGGAAGGCGAAATTTATATCGGCGGGGCTGCTGCCTCGCAGTTGCCGGATCGCGAACGTACCCGGCTCCGGCGAGACTGCATCGGCTTCGTCTATCAGGCGCACCATCTGCTGCCCGAGTTCAGCGCCTTGGAGAACGTGATCGTGCCGCAGCGCATTGCCGGCCGATCGCGCGCCGAGGCCGAACACGAAGCCGAACGGTTGTTGGGGCTTGTGGGATTAAACGAACGATTGGAGCACCGGCCCGCGCAGCTCTCCGGCGGCGAGCAGCAGCGCGTCGCTCTTGCCCGTGCCATGGCCAACCATCCGCGCCTGCTGCTGGCCGACGAGCCAACAGGCAATCTGGATTCGCGCACCGCGCAAGCCGTGTTCGACATTTTCCTGCACTTGGTGCGGGCGGAAGGCGCAGCCGCCTTGGTCGCGACCCACAATTTCGACCTTGCCGCCAAAATGGACCGGCAGCTGACTCTCCATGAAGGCCGTCTGATCAGGGGCACAGCCCACTAGCGGTGCGGTGCTGCCACCCCCGCTCTGGGACCGGTTGTCAGCGCGGAAAGTACTGCAGGTACGGCTCGGCTTCCCGCAACGCGCGGGCAAAGGAGGGCTGCGCCATGAGCCGCTTCAAATAGGCAAACGTATTCGAGTGCTTGTCGGCGAACGGCTGCACCTCGTTTGCGTACCACAGCGCCGGTGCGGCGGCACAATCAGCCATGCTGAACTCAGTGCCGGCGGCCCATTCCTTCGAGCCCATCGCGCCGTCGACCAATTCGAGCGCCGTGGACAGCAGCCGCCGCGCTTCGTCCACACCGAATTGATCGTGCTGTCCCTCCGGCCGTAACCGGTCCGTCACGATCTTCGCCATCGGCGTACTGACATACAGATCGAAGAAGCGGTCGCGCAGGCGCATCTGACGGGCGAGATCCGCGTCCGCGGGGATGAAGCGCGTCGGCCCCGGGTAATGCTGATCGAGATACTCGATGATGATGCTGGTCTCCGGCACCATCCAGTCGCGCGCCGTGTCTTTAAGCACGGGTATTTTTCCGATCGGCCAGAGCTCGAAGAATCCGTGCCGCGAAGCCTCTTCGCCGAAGTTCACAATGTGGGGCTCGAAGGCCGTGCCGTTTTCGTAGAGCGCGATCAGCACCTTCTGGCTGAACGACGACAGCGGATGAAAATACAGCTGGAGGGTCATGAGCGTGCTTTCTGGCGGAAGGCGTCCGCGCCTGCGATCTGCGCGGACGCCTGTTGAACGATCACATCGGCTTTTCGCAGTTGACCATCCAGTGGGTGCCGAAGCGGTCCGTCAGCATGCCGAAGCGCTTCGCCCAAAAGGTCTCTTGAATGGGCATGCCTACGTTGCCGCCTTCCGCCAGTGCTGCGAAAATGCGGTCCGCTTCTTCCGGCGTATCGACGCCGATGTTGATGGCGTAGCCTTGCGGCTTGTTGTAGCGGCCGCCCGGCGCATCCGACCCCATGATGGTATCGCCGCCCACGGTGAAGCGGGCATGCATCACCTGGGACTTGGCCTCCGGCGGCACCGGCATTCCCGGAGGGGCATCGGCAAACGTCATGATGCGCAGGTCTTTGCCGTTCAGCACCTTGGCATAGAACTGAAAGGCTTCGCCGCAATTGCCATTGAAGTTGAGATAGGGGTTGATCTTCATTGTCTTCTCCTTGGTTTGCCTATCGCCCGTCATATGCACGCTGGAGATCGGCGAGGATGGGCTTCCTCATCTCCATCACCACTTTCATCACGCGGTCCCGCCGCGCCGGATCGCTGCTGGCAATCATTCGCTCGAAATCGGCCGCCACGATCTGCCAGGAGAGGCCGAACTTGTCCTTCAGCCAGCCGCAGACGTTCGGCTGGCCGCCTTCCGAGAGCTTGCTCCAGTAATGATCGATCTCCGCCTGGTCCCTGCAGTAGACCATCAGCGAAATGGCTTCGCTGAACTTGAACTGCGGCCCACCGTTCAGGGCGCCGAGCTTTTGCCCGTCCAGCGTGAAAGACACGAACATCACCGAACCGGGCGGCCGCCGGTGCGAGTCGACGCCCTCGTGACTGTAGTGCGAGACGGAATCGATTTTTGAATTGGGAAAAATCGAGCAGTAGAATTTCGCTGCCTCTTCGGCTTCCATGTCGAACCACAGGCAGGGCGCGATTTTGTTGATGATTGGCATGGGCTACTCCTATTTTTTCAGATCGAGCGCCGGCACGAAGCCGCCGAAGATCATGCGCTTGCCGTCGAACGGCATGTCGTGCGGCTGCATACGGGAATCGGTGCGGAATTTCTCCATTGCCGCATCGCGCGTGGCCTTGTCCGGCCACTCCACCCAGCTGAAAACGATGGTCTCGTCATTTTTGGCCTGCACGGCGCGCTTGAAGTCCGTCTGCTTGCCGTCCGGAACGTCATCGCCCCAGCACTCGATCACCCGCGTCGCGCCGAATTCGATGAAGAGCTGATCCATCTGGCGGGCGTGGTCGATAAAATCCTGTTTTTTTTCGGTGGGCACCGCAATTACGAAACCATCGACATAGGCCATGGCATTTTCTCCTTTGGTTAGGCAGCGTTCTGCTGCTCGAAGTCGCCGAGTTGTCCTGTCAGCGCGCGCTGGAACGCGGGCCTCGCCTCACAGCGCGCGCGATACGCCGCGAGGTTGGGAAAAGCTGCGAGCACATCCGTATCGCGCAGAATTCGCAGCACGTTGCTCATCATCAGGTCGCCGGCGGTGAACCGGTCCTCGAGGTACTCGCGCTTGGCCAATCGCTGCGAGAGCTGCGCCAGCCGCGCGTCCAGTTGCGCGCGCGCGGACGGCTTGCGCAGCTTGGCCCATTCCTCGTTCGGGTAGAATGCGTCCAGCGCAACGTAGCCCTGCACGAATTGCTCAACAGAATTCAGCGCCGCGAACACCCACTGGATGGCGCGTGAGCGGCCGGCCGGATCCCACGGCAGCAGCGCCTCCGATTTCTCCGCGATGTGCAGCAGGATGGCGCCGGATTCGAACAGCGTCAGGCCATCTTCCTCGTAGACCGGAATTTGCGCGAACGGCTGCCTGGCAACGTGATCGGGCGAAAGGCGGTCCGGATGGGCGATCAGGTTCACCCGGTAGGGCAGGCTGATTTCTTCCAGTGCCCAGCGCGCGCGCAAATCGCGCACCAGCCCCTGGGCAAAGGGCGGCACCCATTTGTAAGCCGTGATCGTGATCATCGTTCACCTGTTCCTTGTTGGGTGGGGCTCGCAGGCCTTCAGTCACGCTCGTGAATGAAGCGGTGGACGTGACTCACGTAGTCGCGCTTGCCGATCTCCAGGCCATTGTGGCGCAGGATGTCATAGGCCGTGGCCACGTGAAAATAGAAGTGCGGGATCGTCCAGTCGGCGAGGAGCTGCGCGCCGTTGCATTCGAGCACCGTTTTTTCGAACAGCGGCAAGACGAGATGGCGCGTTTCCGCCCCCTGGTGATCCGCAGCGGAAAAGCCCTGCACATAGGCAATGCAGGCGGCGATGCGCCCCTTCAACTCCTCCAGCGTCTTCTCGTTGTCCTCGAACGTCTTCGGTTCCTGGCCGGCGAGCCGCGCTGCCGCCGCCTTCAGCATGTCGCAGGCGATCTGCACCTGGCGGGTGAGCGGGAACATGTCCGGCGCCAGCCGCGCATTCGGCAGCACGGAAGGATCGAGCCTCTTCGTTTCGGCAAAGGCAATCGCCTTGTCGAGAATAGCCGAAAGCGACTGCAGCATCGGCACCATGCTTTCGTTGAGGATGGAATGGACAGAAAGAGCCATGAGACTTCTCCTGGAGATTGCGGATGACCTGAAACAGAATTGTGACGCGATTATTGCAGCTTGCCGTCGCGGATGGCCGCTTCGAGCTTCTCGATCAGGCCGATGGTGCCGCGTTCGCGAGAACCGGCATCGTCGTAGCCGTCGAGAAAAGCGCCTTGCTCATTCAGCACCAGCAAGGTTCCCGCGCCGCTCTTTTTGAACTCGAGGGTGGCGAGCGACACGGAGATCTTCCTGTCATCCACATGCATGGTATAGCTGTAGATGATCCGCTCGTCGGGCACGATATCGTGATAGTGCGCGTCGAAACGCGTGATCCTGCCGGTCTTCCATTTCCCGGAAAGCGTTTCGCTGCCGCCGACGCGAAAGTCGAACGCGCGGTCTTCGAGCGACCATAGATCGTTCGGCCCGGAGAACCACGCCTGCTTGCCTTTCTCCGTCGCGAAGGCGGAATAGACAAGGGCAGGGGGCGCATCGAATTTCCGCTCGATGGTAAAGCTGCCGTGATCGGCTTTTCGCTCTGACATTGTGACCTCCACCATTGTTGTTCGAAAGCGTGCGCCTCAGCGCTGCGCCAGGTATCGTTCGAGGTGATTGTAGGTGGCGTTGAAGCCCGCATTCATCGAGGGTTTCATTGCGGCGTAGCGCTTCTTTTCCGCCTCCGTCGCGTTCAGCGGCGAGCCGCGCAAGGTCAGGGTCGTCGTTCCATCCAGCTCGGTCAGCGTCAGCACGTTGAGGATTTCCAGCGGGAAGTCCTCGGCGAAAGGCGCGCGCAGCGTATTGCCGTCGCGATCGGAGAAGGAGTTGACGAACACGATGCGCTCCGGCGCCGCGATCTCGCGGTAGACGAACTTGCCCCACATCTCAGCGCCATTCGGGGCGCGCATGCCGTAGTGGAAACGGCCGCCGGGGCGAAAATCGAGTGTGCCGCCGATCCATTCGAAGCCTTGCGGCCCCCACCATTTGGAGAGGCGGTCGATATCCGAGTGCGCCTTCCACACCGCCTCGCGCGAGGCCTTGAAGGTGCGGGTGACGGTGAACTCGGGCGTGTCCGAGACCGCGGCAACGTGCTCTTCCAGCTTGTCGATGCTCTGCGTCCAGCCGGCTTCCATGCCCTGCAGCATCTGCTCGGCAATGGTGACGAAACCCTTGGCGCTGGCGTGCAGGACCATTTCCGTTTTGCCGTGGCGCTCTGCCAGGCGAACCGTGGTCAGCGCTTCCAGCAGCGGCTTGCCGGCATCGTCCGCTGCAGTACTCACGAAGGCGAGGCGCTCCGTGGGCACGACCTCGGTAAATTCGCCAGTCATCGGGTGGTCGGCACGGCCAATCATCTTCGCAATCTCGGGCGCAGCGCGCATCAAGATGTGAATGCGTCCGCCGGGCCGCGCATCCCACTCGCAGACCGGATTGCTGAACCCGCGCGGTCCCCACCACCGCGCAACATGCTCTGGATCCGTCCAGGCCTGCCAGACCAGTGCGAGGGGCGCGTTGAAGCTGCGGACGATTTTCACTTCACGTTCGAGAGCCATTACCCTGTTCCTTCGCGTCGTTGGTTATTGGCGTTGCGCGAGGAATTGCGCGAACGCGTCGATCATTCGGTTCCATCCGCCGCGATGTCCGTCGCGGGTTTGCGTCGTCGGGAAGACGCCCTGCTGCAAGGTCAGTCGTGTCTTGTCCGGCGCGATTTCCTCCAGGGTAACGGTGACAAGCGTCTCCGTGCCGCCGATACCGACATCGGTTTCCCAGGCGAAGGTGAAGGAGAGCACCTCCGGCGCCTTGATCTCGCGATAGATGCCGCCCTGCGGCAGCTCCTTGCCCTCGTATCGCATAACGTTGCGCCAGGCGCCGCCGACGCGCAGATCCGAACGCATCGATTTCATCGGGTGACCTGGCGGTCCGTCGAAATGCCGCGCGTGGTTGAAGTCGATCCATGCGGCCCAGACTTTCTCACGCGGCGCATCGAAAAGGCGCGTGACGGTGAGCACGCGATCATCGCAGATCGCCGGGTTCAAATTCGTGCTCATGCTTCTGCTCCGTGAGCGGACAGATATTCGGCGAAGCGGTCGAAGCTGCCGTTCCAGCCGACGCGATGTCCGTCGCGATTTTCTTTCGTGTTGAAGACGCCCTGGCGGAATTTCATCAGGGTCTTGTTTCCGCGCTCGGCAAAATCGATTTCCACTAGCGTTTCCGGCCCGCGCGATCCGTCGTCCTGGTCCCAGTAGAAGGTGAAAGAGAGCCGCTCAGGCTCCTTCACTTCGCGATATTCGCCGCCCTGGCCGAGCTCGCGGCTGCCGTCAGTCGCGCGCAAACGCCCGCGCCATTGGCCGCCCGGCCGCACGTCTGCCTGGTGAAACACGGAAGGGTAATCCGGCGGGCCCATCCAGTTGGCCGCGTGCCGCGGATCGGTGAACATCTTCCACACCAGTGCGCGCGGTGCCTGGAACTCGCGCTCAATCGTGAGCACGCGGTCATCCCGCGCCGCCGCGGCATTACCCGTTGCCATTGTCGCTCTCCTTGCTCTGCAGCTCACGCAGGTAGGCATCGAGGCGGTCGAACCGCTCCTCCCACATGCGCCGGTTCTGCTCGATCCAGTCGCTGGCCGTCTTCAGCGCCTCGGGCCTCAGCTTGCAGACCCGCTGCTGCGCCCGCTTTTCGCGGATGATGAGGTCCGCCGTTTCCAGTACCTTCAGGTGCTTGGAAATGGCCGGCAGCGACACCTCGAACGGCTCCGCCAGCTCGCCCACCGTGGCCTCCCCCAACGCGAGCCGCGCCAGAATGGCCCGGCGCGTCGGGTCGGCAAGGGCGGCAAAGGTGTGGTCGAGCTGCATATTAACTGATCAGTTAAATAACTTGTCGGTTAAATGCAAGGCGCTCCGAAGTCACGAATTATTTCGGCAAGATAATTTGAGCGTGTGCTCAGAAAGGATTACCTTGGCCGGGCTTGCGATCCGGGGGGAACAGCAATGTCTGACACCAGGCGTGACGCCCTGAAACTATC
The DNA here is from genome assembly GCA_035455725.1 of Rhizomicrobium sp. Lineage (GTDB taxonomy): Bacteria > Pseudomonadota > Alphaproteobacteria > Micropepsales > Micropepsaceae > Rhizomicrobium. The sequence continues at coordinate 6,820 of DATIEM010000136.1, forward strand.
GGTTCTAACCGCTTTGGCGTTGCCGGCGTGCGCCGGGAGCGGCGTCATGGGGCCGCAGATCACTCCTGTGAACCTGGCCAGCCAGCCGGATATTTTGGTCAATCTTGATGGGGGAAATAACGTCGGCAGCTGGATTTTCCTGGAATACGCACCCCAGACAGGCAATTACCAGGTCTACAGCAATTCCGCGCCTCTCCCCACCGCCGTCTTCCGCCTTGATCTTGGGAATCACCCCGACCTGAATGCCGCAAGCAGCTTGGGAATATGGGTGAATTACAGCGGGCCCAACCTCATCGGCATCCAGGGAACCACCGCCCAACTGCCCGTGACCGTGGGCAACCCTACCACTACCACGACCTCGGCCGTTCAGACTTTCGGCACGAACACCCAGGTCGCGCAGCACGCCTGGAACGAGATTGGCAAGCAGTAGCGGCTACGGACCAATGTTCCTCTTTCGTGCTTGACATTATTGAGAACATTGTGCGAACATGCTTCTCTTCTATCAGGAGGAGAAAAAATGGTTTGGACAAAGGACGTGGTGGCAGGGTTGGGCGTGGTGATTTTCATGGTGTGCTCGTTTGCGCTCTCGGCGATAACCCAGGTGGCGCTCAGCTGAACATGTTGTGGATGGAGTGAAGGGGCCGCCGCGCCAACGGTGCGGCAAGCTGATACTCCCTCTTGCGCCAACCAGAGTCGCTGCATGACCAACCCCCGCAAACCGGCGGCCTTTGTCCACCTGCGGGTGAAGAGCGCCTACTCGCTGCTGGAAGGCGCCATTCGCGCCGGGGAGCTGGCGAATCTTGCGCGCGACAATGCCATGCCGGCCGTGGCGGTGACGGACGTCAACAATCTGTTCGGCGTCTATGAGATCACTGAGGCCTTGGTAAAGGCCGGCGTGCAGCCGATTGTCGGCTGCCTGCTGGCGGTGGATTTCGCTCCGCCACAGCTCGGCGCCGTGATGGTGCGCCCGCGGCCGCCCATGCTGCCGCTGCTGGCGCAGAACGACACCGGCTACGGCAATCTGACCAAGCTGCTGAGTGCGGCATATCTCTCCGTCGAGCCGGGCGACTGGCCACATGTGAGGCCGGAGCTGCTGGCCGCTCACGCAAATGGACTGATCGCGCTGACCGGCGGCCCCGGCGGTCCGCTCAACCACCTCATTGTGGAGAACCAGGTGGATGCGGCGGCAGCGCTGTTGGACCGGCTGTCGGCCATGTTCGGCAACCGGCTGTATGTCGAATTGCAGCGCCATGGGTTGCCGGAGGAACGCGCGGCGGAAGGCAAGCTGATCGACTTTTCTTTCGCCAGACGCCTGCCGCTGGTTGCCACCAACGACGTGCATTTTGGCGCCGCCGACATGTACGAGGCGCACGACGCGCTGCTCTGCATTGCGGACGGCACGTTCGTGTCGCAACAGGATCGCAAGCGCCTCACGCGTGAGCACCGCTTCAAGACGGCGGAAGAGATGGCAGTGCAGTTCGCGGACCTGCCCGAAGCGATCGAGAACACGATCGAGATTGCCAAACGCTGCGCCTTCCGGCCGAAGAAGCGCGCGCCCATCCTGCCGAAATTCGTGCCGGACTCCGGTCGCGCGCCGGCCGACGAATTGCGTGTGCAGGCGGAGGAG
>DATIEM010000137.1:0-12729 GCA_035455725.1 Rhizomicrobium sp.
TCTGCGGCATGGCTTTCATGCAATCGGCTCGGCGTCGGCAAATAGTGCAATCGCCGGAGCGGGGGGTACATTGGCCCGCAACGCGCCATCCGCTGGGGAGCGACATGCAGCCTTCACAATGCCATCCATTTCGAACCGGAACGCTCGCCGCGCTTTTCGCCTTGGCGCTGCTTGGCCCGGTAACAGGCGCATGGGCCGCGAGCGCAGACCTCCACCCGTGCAAAGGCCTGAACGGGGCGCGCTGCGGCACGTTCGCAGTGTTTGAAGACCGCGCAAGCCGGAGCGGCCGAAAAATACAGATTGCCGTCGCCGTGATTCCCGCCACCGGCCCAAAGCCCGCCGAGCCGATCTTCCTGCTCGAAGGCGGACCCGGCCAATCGGCCACCGCTGTCGCGCCAGATATCCTTCACGGCGGCCCCGGGGACCTCCGCAAGACCCATGATATCGTGCTGGTCGATCAGCGCGGCACCGGGTCTTCCAATCCGCTGCAGTGCCCGCTTCCGGCGACGCCGCAAGGCCTTTTCGGCCAAGTGGAGTACGATCCGGAGCGGCTGAAGGCCTGCCGCGCCCAACTGGAGCGCCGTGCCGATCTCACCCGCTACACCAGTTCGCTGGCGGCGGACGACCTCGACGATGTGCGCGCCTGGCTCGGCTACGACAAGATCGTGGTATGGGGCGGATCGTACGGAACCAAGGCCGCCATGGTCTACATGCGCCAGCACCCCGCGCATGTGGCCGCCGCGGTTCTGGACGCGGTGGATTCCTTCGGCAGCAAGGACCCGCTGTTCTATGCCTACGGCTCGCAGAAAGGACTGGAGCGGGTGTTTGCAGATTGCGCAGCGCAAGCCAATTGCGCCAAAGCCTATCCCCAGCTGCAGCAGTCCTTCGCGAAACTGCTCGACAGGTTTCGCAACGGTCCGCTGACGGCGCATGTCCGGACAAGCCCCAAGGCGGCGCCGGTTGCGGTGCGCTATTCGCTGGGCGATTTCGGCTACACCGTGCGCGGCTTGCTCTACGACCCGCAGAAAACCGCGCTGCTGCCGTCGCAGGTCACCGCGGCTGCGAAGACCGGCAATGTGGATGCCTTCGCCCAAGCCTACTACGAGCGGGCCCACGACCTCGACCAGGCAATTGCCGGCGGACTGTATCTTTCCATCACCTGCGCCGAAGTGCAGCCCTACGATGCCGATGAAGAGCTGCGGTGGACGGCGGGCACGTTCCTCGGCGATTATCTGGTGCAGGATTACCGAAAGGCTTGCGCGTTGTGGCCGCGGGCGAAAGTTCCCGCGGAATTTTTCCGGCCACTCGAATCCGATATCCCGACGCTGCTGTTTTCGGGCGGCCGCGACCCGACCACGCCAGCCGATGTCGCGGAAGGCGTGGCCCGTCGTCTGTCGCGGAGCCGGCACATCGTGTTCCCCAAAGGCGGACACGGCAACGCCGGCGACGCTTGCGGATTGGGAATCGCGGGCGCATTCCTGAAGAGCAAATCCGTGAAAGCGCTCGACACATCGTGCGTCAACGCCGTGAAATCCAGCGTCCCGTTCGTCGTGCGCTAGCGGCAGCGGTCCCCGGACACGACTGGAAGACCGTCGCAGGAATCCGTATTCTATCCGCGCTGACCAGCGCGGGGTGTGCCATGGTTTCCAAGCGACGTGCTCTGTTTGTGGCGACAGTCCTGACGCTCGGAGTTGCCTTCTTTTCAGCAGCCAGGGCGGAGCAATTCACGGTTTTCGATGTGCCAAACAGTGCCGGCACCTTTCCGCAAGGCATCAACGCGGACGCGACCGTCACCGGCTTTTCCGTGGATACCAACGGGGTCGCGCACGGATTCTTGCGGCAGCCTGATGGCACGATTGTTTCCTTCGATGCCAACGATCCGGTCAGCATCAATCGGAAGGGCTGGATTGCCGGAGCATTCGACAGCGATGCCTTCATTCGCAAGCCGAACGGGAAGGTCAAAATCTTCGATGCGATGCCGAAGCAGGTCACCGGCGCGACCGCCATCAACGACGACGAAGCCGTGGCCGGTGACACGACGGATGCAAGCGGCCTCACGCATGGTTTCCTTCGCGACCCTTCCGGCGCGATCGCCCTGTTCGATGCTGCCGGCGCGCAACAGACGATTCCCCTCGGCCTCAATCGCTACGGGATCGCGACCGGCTTTTTTGTCGAGGCCGAGGGTAGCGACCACGGGTTCGTTCGATCGGCGGATGGCACAATTGAAAGCTTCGATCCTTCGGGATCGAGCGACACGATTGCGCTTGCCATCAACGCCAAAGGGCAGGTCGCCGGCTACTACCTGAAGAACAATCTTGACGTCGGTTTCCTGCGCAGCCCCAAGGGCAGGATCACGAGCTTCAGCGTGCCGGGCGCCGTGAATGGAACCCTGGCGGGCGCCATCAACAGGAGTGGCGTAATTGCGGGTTCGTGTATCGACGACACGACACGACACGGCTTCCTGCGGATGGCCGATGGGAGCTTCGTGCAGTTCGACGCACCGGGCGCAACGCAAGGCACCAATCCGACAGGTCTCAACGACAGCAACATTGCGGTCGGCTTCTTCTATGACAACCACGGCGGCCACGGCTTTCTGAGAACACCTTAGCCCGCGCCCTGAACCGAACGTTCGCTCACCCGCGCGCGGCGTTGGCGCGGCGGGCAATTTCATTCATGGCTTCTGCGTTCAAGCCGGACTGGGTGATCAGCACGCGATAGGCGGCGCCGTCGGCCAGCGGCATGAACACCGCCGAGCCGAAGCGGCGATCCTCCGTATACGCATGATGCGCCAGCCAGCCAAGCCATCCCTTTGGCAGCCAGCGGTCCACGGCCGGGGACGGCCCCTTGAGATCGCAGGCGGTGATCGGCTTGCCGTTGCCGCGCGCCGCGGTGAAATAGCGGTTTGAGATCTGTTCGAGCACATAGGTGGCGTCGAGCCCCAGCACGTTGGCCCACGGCTTCCACTTCTGCACCCGCGCGCCGATGTCCCATTCGTCGCCCTGCAGCACGCAGTCCTGCGACAGCTTGGGACTGTCGAGCCGCGTGACGCGCACGCGATAGAGGTGCCTCGCGGGATCGACCGCCACGGTCCAGACATCGGCGACCGGGCCTTCGTGTGTCAGCCGCGCGAAGGTCTGCGTGTTCAGCCCCAGCAGCGCCACCGCCAGTCCGGCGACGGCGAGCGGCGCGCCCGCGATGATGTGGACCGTCCCACGCCACATACGGCCGTGGCCGTAATAGGCAAGCGCGCTCACGAACAAGCCGAGGCCCAGGACGCCGATTACAGCCGGAAGGAGAATCCATTGCAGTCCCGACAGCATCCGCGCGCCTCTCTGCGGCCACGAGCATTAACGCGCGAAAGGCCAAACAGAACGCCGATGGCGACTGCGGGATGATCAGACCACTTCCAGCGCGAGCGGCGCGTCGTGCGCACACACCGTCACAGGTTCCGGCAAGGCGGGAAGTTCTGCAAATGCCGGCCCAGTCACCTCGCCGAACACCGGCCAACGAAGGATGGAGAGGTGGCCGGAGAAATCCTCCACCAGCGCCGTGCAGCTTTCCACCCAGTCGCCATCGTTGAGATACAGCACGCCGCCGATGTGTTCGATGGCGGCGTGGTGGATGTGGCCGCACACCGCGCCGTCGAAGCCGCGCATGCGCGCCTCGCGCGCCACCGTCTCCTGGAAATTGGAAATGTAGGAGACGGCATTCTTCACCGTCGCCTTGAGATAGGCGGAGAGCGACCAGTACGGCAGGCCGAACAGCCGCCGCACCGCGCTCACCGCCTCGTTCAGCTTCAGCGCGATCGTGTAGGCGTGGTCCCCCAGATGCGCGAGCCACTTGGCGCAGGCAATCACGCCGTCGAACTGGTCGCCGTGCAGCACCAGCAGGCGCCGGCCGTCCGCCATTTCGTGCACGGCCTCGCGCAGGCAGGCGATGCCGGCAAAGGAGCGGCCGCAGTAGCGGCGCAAGGCTTCGTCGTGGTTGCCGGGCACGTAGATCACCCGCGTGCCGGCATCGATCTTGTGCAGCAGCTCGGCGATGACGCGGTTGTGCGAATCCGGCCAATACCAGCGGCATTTCAGCTGCCAGCCGTCGACGATGTCGCCGATCAGGTAGAGCGTGTCGCAGCCGTTGTGGGCAAGGAAGTCAGCCAACTGAGTCGCCTTGCAGCCGCGGGTGCCGAGATGGGTGTCGGAAATAAAGATGGTGCGGTGACGCTTGGGGGCGCGCTCGCTGCGCCTGGCGGAGCGGCCGGTAACGGGCGGTGCATGGCGGCGGGGTGGCGATTCTCTGCGGTAACTCTCATACACACGCAGCAACAGCGCTTCTCTCATCGGGATCCTTGCGATCGTTAGCACCTCTTCTCCGCAAGGCCGTCCGTATACGGAGTCGGCAACGGCAATGTTGCAGCGCCGTAATAGTTTGATGAAGGCCGCCGGGCCCAGGGCCCTGGAACGGCGCGGGCGGCCCGCACGTTTCCCCAGCGTCGGGGGCGAGAGGAAACCATCATGATGCCGATATCCACACGCGCGCTGCTGCTGGCGCTGGCGCTCGCCGCCGCGCCCCTGCCTGCTCTGGCGAAGGCCACCGCTCCGGCCAAGGCCACCACCGCCACCACGACCCAGACCACCGCCACCAAGACGAAGCTGCTCGACCTCAACACCGCCTCCGACGCGGACCTGCAGCAGCTGCCCGGCATCGGGCCGGTGATGGCGGCCAAGATCGTCAAGGGTCGTCCCTACAAGGCCAAGGACGAGCTGGTGCGCCGGAAGATCATTCCGCCCTCCGCCTACGGCCCGATCAAGGACAAGGTGATCGCGCACCACGCCGCGTGAGCGGCGCTGCCTCTTCCGCCGGGAAATTCTGCTAGCTTCTCCCGCATGGAAGAGACTAGCCCGGGCGCCGGCACGCTGGATGAATCCGAAGTCGCGAAATTCGCGCGGCTGGCGGGCGAATGGTGGGACCCGAACGGTGCGTTCGCGCCGCTGCACAAGTTCAACCCGGTGCGGCTGCAGTTCATCCGCGACTGCGCCGCGGCGCAGTTCGGGCGCGATGTGCGAAGCGTGCGGCCCTTCGCCGGGCTTTCGCTGCTCGATCTCGGCTGCGGCGGCGGCCTGGTGGCGGAGCCCATGGCGCGGCTCGGCTTTTCGGTGACCGGCTGCGATGCCGGCGCCGATGCGGTCCGGGCCGCCGAAGCACACGCGCGAGAGAGCGGGCTCTCCCTCGCCTACCGCGTGGCGACGCCAGAAACGCTCGTGGCGGAAAGCTTCGGCTTCGATGTCGTGCTGGCGCTGGAGATCGTCGAGCACGTGGCGGATGTGGAGTCGTTCGTGCGCACGACGGCACAGCTGGTGAGGCCGGGGGGACTTCTCGCCATGGCCACGATCAACCGCACGCTGAAATCGTTCGCGCTGGCCAAGATCGCGGCCGAATACGTGCTGCGCTGGGTCCCCGCCGGCACGCACGACTGGAACCGCTTCATCCCCCCTGCCCGGCTCACTGCCGCGCTGGAGGCCAGCGGCCTAGCGGTCACCCGCCGCCAGGGTTTCGCGTTCGATCCGCTCGCCTGGTCGTGGCGCCTGACGGGCGACCTCGACGTGAACTACGCGCTGGCGGCTGCGCGGCCGAGCTAGGTGCCTCGCCCACCTCTGTGTCGAGAAACGGCCCGTTACGGGGTGATCTCGAAGACGGTCCCCTCGTCATTGTTTCCGCCGGAGGGTGTCGTGCCGTAGAGCCGTCCTGAAGCGTCGAGAATGACGGCCGCCAGGGGAAAAGATCCATCCGTACAGTCGCCGTCCACACAGAAGGCATAAAGGACTTTTTCCTTGCCGGCGTGCAGCTTGAAAACTGTTCCCTTTTTGCCAGACGGTCCTCCGGAGAAGGTGGTACCATAGATGTTGCCATCCGGCGCGAGGGTTGCGGATTGGGGGTCGCTGCCATCAATGCAGGGGCTGCCACCAGGACAGAAACTATAGAGAATAGTCTCGGTCGATTGAGTACCCTTGGGCTTCACCCTGACGATGGCGCCTTCGCCGTTCGCACCACCGGCGCCCACCGCAACGATCGGATTTCCCGAGGCGTCGATTGCGATTCCCGTCGGCGATGACCCGTCGGCGCACTGCTTCAGCTGGCAGAAGCGGTACAGGTTCGTAAAGGTTCTGGACGCGGGCGAAACCTCGAAAAGATCGCCCTCGTCGTAGTCGCCGGATCGCGTCACACCATAGAGCTCACCTGCCGCATCGATCACAAGACGTTCCGTTGGATGCTGCCCATCGGAGCAATCCTGCGGTGGACAAAAGCTGTGCAGCACCGTCTCAACCGGAGTTCTCCCATTCTTGAATGCGAGCTGGAAGACGGTTCCTCCATCCCAACTCCCGCCCGAATAGGTGATGCCATAGAGCGGCGATGTACCGTCGTACGGCGCACCCGTTTGCGCCCCTTGGTATGTCAGCCCCGCAACAGGACCGCCGCCATCCGCGCAATTCTGGATGCCACAGAAGCCGTAAAGAATTTTGTATTTCCAGCCCGTGCCATCCGGCCATAATTTGAACACCACACCGCCACCGGATGGGCCGCCGACATCGGTGGTGCCATAGAGCGCGCCGTTGATATCGCGGATGAGCTCCGAATTCGGTTCTTGGCCGTCTCCACATCCAGCGCAGAAACTGTGCACGACGCTTTCACTGCCATCGCCAGAAATCTCAAACACTGTACCCCCGCCTCTCTTGCCGCCGCCGCGCGTCGTCCCGAAGAGATTGCCCTGATCGTCGAGAAGCACGCCGGCGTGAGGGTCTCCGCCATCCGTGCAGTTCTTCTGGCTGCAGAACAGATAGAGGGTTTTCAGCATCGATTTGGCGTCGGCGCTCCCCGACAGCAGCCCCGATATGCTGAGAAGGCACCCTGCCACACACCACAAGACGCGGCGCGCGGCGGCCGGCCGCGCGTAAGATACCGAAATCATCAAGAGTTGCCCTTCGAAACCCCGAGTTGCCGCTAGGTAGCAAATGTGCGCTCGAATGCAAGCGAGGGGCCCAGCGCCCCGTTTAACGAATGGTTTACCTACGGGGCAAGCGAGGCTTAACCGCCTGCGGCGTATCCTCTCCGCCACCATGGCGAGAACCGCACCCGTTTTAAACGCTGCCGACCGCGACGCATTGCTCGCGCGCTACCGCGCCATGACGGAGGAAGCCTCCGACATCATCGTGCTGCACGAGAACGGCCGCATCGTCTGCGCCACCGGCGCCTTGTGGCGGCTGCTGCGGCGCACGCCCGAGGAATTCCAGGCCGGCGGCTATCTCGAGCTGGTGCATCCCGACGATCTGCCCTCGGCCAGGCAGCTGCGCGGCACGCCCCCACCGGGAAAAGTGTGGCGCGCCACCTATCGCGTGCGTCACAGCGATGGCCATTACGTCTGGTTCGAGGTGGCCACGCGCGGCGTCTATGATGAAACCACCGGCGCCTTTGTGCGAGAGATCAGTGTCGGCCGCGAGATCGGCGAGCGCAAGGCGCATGAGCTGCGCCTGCAGGCCGCGCGCGAGCAGGCCGACGCCGCAAACCGCGCCAAATCCGCCTTCCTCGCCAACATGAGTCACGAGCTGCGCACGCCCCTCAACGCCATCATCGGATTTGCCGAACTCATGCGCGGTGAAGCCTTCGGTCCGCTGGAGGATCGCTACCGCGATTACGCCGCTTCCATCGCGGATGCCGGCGCAAGCCTGCTGGCCATGCTGGGCAACATTCTCGATGTCGCGAAGCTCGAATCCGGCCGCTTCGAGCTTGCGCCGCAGCCGCTCGACCTTGGCGCCGTGATAGCCGACTGCATCGGCTTGGTGCACGGCGCGGCAGAGACGACAGGCGTTGCGATCGAACAGACGCTGGCGCTGCAAAACTGCACGGCCGATCCGCAGGCGCTGAGAAAGATTCTGCTCAACCTGCTCGCGAACGCGGTGGCGTTCACCCCGCGCGGCGGTCGCATCGCTGTTGGGATGACACGCGAAAGCGGCACCGCGGTGGTGCGCGTGTCGGACACGGGTTGCGGCATGAGCACGGAGCAGATCGCCCGCGTCTCGGAACCGTTCGCACAATTGTGCTCGCGCGCCGCGCTGGCCCGCGGCAAGGCGGGCGCCGGCCTGGGGCTGCCGCTCGCCAAGGCGCTCGCGGAGGCGCACGGCGGCACCCTGCAGATCGAGAGCGGCCCCGGCCGCGGCACCACCGTCACGGTCCGCTTGCCCGATGCGGCGAAGACCACCGCCGCGGCTGCCTGACTACGCGGCGGATTCCTTTCGCGGCAGGTTCATATATTTGGCGAATTCCAGCCGGGCGATGGCGCGGTTGTGCACTTCGTCCGGCCCGTCGGCCAGCCTGAGCGTGCGCATGCTCGCGTACATGCGCGCAAGGCCGGAGTCGGTGGTGACGCCCGCCCCACCCCACGCCTGGATGGCGTCATCGATGATCTTCAGCGCCATGCGCGGCGCCGCCACCTTGATCATGGCGATCTCGGCGCGGGCCACCTTGTTGCCCACCTTGTCCATCATGTCGGCGGCCTTGAGCGTGAGCAGGCGGCACATGTCGATCTCGGTGCGGGCGTCGGCCACGCGCTGCTCCCACACCGAATGATCCGCGATCTTCTTGCCGAAGGCGGTGCGCGACAGGAGCCGCCGGCACATCTGCTCCAGCGCCCGCTCCGCCACGCCAATGGTGCGCATGCAGTGATGGATGCGCCCCGGCCCGAGCCGGCCTTGCGCGATTTCGAAACCGCGGCCTTCGCCGAGGATCATGTTTTCCACCGGCACTTTCACGTTCTCGAACGCCACCTCGCCGTGGCCGTGCGGCGCGTCATCGAAACCGAACACCGGCAGCATGCGCTTCACTGTGACGCCGGGCGTATCCATCGGCACCAGGATTTGCGATTGCTGGCGGTATTTGTCGGCGTTGGGATCGGTCTTGCCCATCACGATCATGATCTTGCAGCGCGGGTCGCCCACGCCCGACGACCACCATTTGCGGCCGTTGATCACGTAGTGCTCACCCTGCCGCTCGATGCGGGTGGAGATGTTGGTGGCATCGGACGACGCCACCGCCGGCTCCGTCATGATGTAGGCGGAGCGGATTTCACCGGCGAGCAGCGGCGCGAGCCACCGCTCCTGCTGCGCGGGAGTGCCGTAGCGGTCCAGCACCTCCATGTTGCCGGTGTCCGGCGCGGAACAGTTGAACACCTCCGAGGCAAACCCCACGCGCCCCATCGCTTCGGAGAGCGGCGCGTATTCGAGGTTGGAAAGGCCTGCCCCGTGCTTGCTGCCGGGCAGGAACATGTTCCACAGGCCTTGCGCCTTCGCTTTCGCCTTCAGCTCCTCGACCACCGGCACCACGATCCACGGGTTGCCCTTCTCCCGCGCTTCGGCCATCTGCGCGTAGTAGGTCTGCTCCGCCGGATAGATGTGGCGCTCTATAAAGTCGCCCACGCGCTTCAGCCATTCGCGCTGCCGCGGCGAATAATCGAAATCCATCGAAGCTCTCCCGGTGGGGTCAATAGCGAGCCTAAAGCTTACGGCGGCCGCGCGCGTGTGTCATTGCCCGCAAACGGGCAGCAACGGCGCGGGCCTAATCTGAAAGTCCGCTTAAGCGCGTCGGCTTGCTCTCCGCTGTCGGCGGTGAGCCTCCGCTAATAATGCGCGTATGCCATTCCCGCTTTTGTCTGCCGGATGGCGGCGTCAACCGCGCGAATGGCAGCGACACGATGGCCGCCCTTGTCCGGACGCGCGGCAACCAGATTTGCCCGCGCACGCACCAGAGCGCTTAGAGCATTATGCATGTAAGGCTGCGCGGCGATCGCCTCGCCGGCAAAGATACCGCTGCCCATCGAGGCGGCGAGCGCCGCAGCGGCAATAGTCAAGTTGACCTTCATCAATTCCCCCTCTGGCTTATTCCGGAACGATTAAAGCAAAGTGGGAGAGCGAGCTGTCAAGGCCGCGCGGCCTTGTGGCTAGAACTTCATCGTCCGTAAGGCGGAAAGAAATGACGCAGCGCATTGCAAAGATCGGAACGGGCGCCGGAGCTTCGGTTCGGTTCCTTCTCGCGGGGGAGAAGCTTTATCGCTCGGCGCACCTTGCCGGTTTCATCGCGCGCTATTCGGCCCTGGCGCCGCTGAAAGAGCCGGCGGTTTTTCGCAAGGCCAAGATCATCGACTGGGGGGCCGCGGTCGGCTGGCCCGGCGGGCTCGATATCGGCGTTCGGACCCTGGTGAGGCTTTCCGAGGAGCAGGCCGCCTTCTCGAATGAGGATTTTCGCGCCTGGCAAAACACCGCCAGATTGTCGAACAGCGAGGCGGCGAACGTGCTTGGCATCAGTCTGGCGACGGTCAAGAATTATCGCTCGCACGCGAAAATCCCGGCTGCGATCAGCATCGCCTGTCGCGCCATGCAGAACGATCCGGCGGTTCTCGCCGCGCATTACGCGCCGGCGCAGCCGCGCAGCAAAGCCGCCTAGTTTTACGGGTCCGCGTGAAGGCGGCGATTGTGGTTATGGGAATTAGGGTGAAATTTCGTAGACGACACCTGCGCCGTATTTGCCGCCTTCGGAGGTGGTGCCAAAAAGATCGCCGGAAGGGTCCATCACCACGCCCCCAATCGGATATTCACCGTCCGCGCACTCCCGTTCCGAGCAGAAGGCGTGCAGCGTTTCCAGCGTGGAGCCGGCGAGGCGAAACACCGTCCCGCCGCCGAGGTGGTCGACATCGGTAAGATGCGTGCCGCCGGTTTTGGTGGTTCCGTATAGATTGCCGGAGGAGTCGAAAATCAGATCGGACCAGGGCTGCGCGCCATCCTTGCAATTCTTCAGTGCACAAAAATTGTAGAGCACATTGTATTGTGAATTTTCGCCATTCGGTATGACTTGAAATATTACTCCACAGCATCCCTTGTGCTGGTCACCACCTTGGGATGTCGTTCCAAAAAGGACGCCGGAGCTGTCCATCGCAAGGTCGGCGGCAGGGAAGGCCCCATCGGCACAGTGTCGTTTGACCGAGCAGAAATCATAGAGGGTGGCCTCCGACCAGTTGCCGTTTGTATCGACGAGTTCGAACACCCTGCCAGAATTGTTATCTCCGCCTTGATACGAATCTCCGAAGAGGTTGCCAGAGGGATCTACCAAGATGCCCGCCCGTAGGTATGGCCCACTCTTATACAGCGTGGTTTCGTTCCATTGGCCCCCGTTTGGAACGAGACTGAAAACGTCCCCAGAGAAACCCGTACCGTACAGCGCGGATGCGCCGTCGTACGGCAGGCCAAACACTTTCCCGTTGTAGCTAAGCGCGGCCAGGGGATTTTCGCCGAAATATAGTATCCGGAGCTGGCGCTTGGTACGCAGCCCGTTGGGCAGCAATTCGAATACAGCCCCAGTGTTGTTCACCCCGCCTTGAAAAGTAGTACCATAAAGGTTCCCGGCACTGTCCATTATCAAAGCAGCCTCAGGATTCCCACCGTCGTCCTGATTCCCTTTGAAGGCATGCAGCGTCTTGATTTTCCAAGATGTTGCACCAGATTGGGGCACCAATTCGAATACAGTTCCCGCACCTCGGATGGTCCCACCGGTATTTGTCGTTCCGTATAGATCGCCCTCTGTGTCCAGCAACAATCCCGCCTCTGGAGCTGCGCCGTCGGCACAGGCGCGTTTCGAGCAGAAGTCGTGAATAACCTTGTACGTCCACGCGTGCGCGGGAACGGTCGCGAGCGCGGCGGCGAACATAGCGGCGAGCGCGATCATCTGTGTGCGGATGAAGAACTGTTTTGATCGGCGCATCGACAACCCCGGGTTTGGCCATCGCCATTTCGAACCGCCGCTCGGCGCAAGTCCAGAGTCTCGCACAAGGAGTTCAACCGCGCGGCGTCGCTGAGGCTGCTGACCGCTTGCCCCATCCCCATTTGGTAAATGGCCCTTTTTAGCCCAGCAGCTGTTTTGTTCCTCTTGGGCGGCAAAATTAGGATCATAGACCTTGAGTTTGGGGAAGTTAGCGTCTATAGTGGAACAGAGAAAAAACGGAGGTTCATCGTGGACGAGGAACTGAATGCCGCTCACGAGGGGCAGGCCGGTCAAATTGCTGCCGGGCCAGCAGCCCCCCCTGCCCCGCCTGAGCGGTTGGTCGAAGGCGCACCCGAAAAGCCCGCGGAACCCAAGGGTCCGCCGGACCGCAGCGCGGAGTACTTCTCCGACATTGCGCACCGCAACAGCCGGCGGGAGGCGGTGAAGGAGTACCGGCGCACGCTCGACGAGTTCCGGCAGACCGGCGCCATCCAGGAAAAGGAATGGGCCGATTTCGCCCATTTGACCAATCCGCCGGATATCCAGCTTCACGTCTTCGATGCCCATCAACGGGCCGCGCTGGATATCGAGCACTGGCAGGACGAACAGGCGGAAGCCGAGCAAGAGAGCGCGCGGGAAGAGCTTCGGGCGCAGCTCCTTGGCGAAAAGGCGCGGCGCGAAGAGGCCACGCGTTCCCCGGAAATCGCGACGCAGGACAGCAGGGCGGAAATTTCGCAGTCACCAGTCGCTCCGCCGCCCACGCCCACGCCCACAGCGCCGCTCCCTCAGGGCGGGCTGTTGCGCGGCGTGCCCTTCAATCCGCACGCGCCAGGGCGCAATGCGCGCTGGGAGCCCGCCATTCCCCAGCTGGAGCTCGCGCCCGTCCCCGAACGCCTGCCGGCCTCCGAGGACCAGACCGAAGCGCTGCTC
>DATIEM010000138.1:0-19204 GCA_035455725.1 Rhizomicrobium sp.
CTGAAAGACGCCAACGTGGAGTCCGCCGCGCGGCTAGAGCGTCATGGCGATGAGATCACCACCTTGGCGCGGCTTGTCTCCGCCGATGTGGCTGATGCCATTCCGCAAGGTTCGGCGCAGTTCGTACTGCGCGAGGCCACGGCCGCCATTCCGCTTGTTGACGTCATCGATTTCGCTAAGGAACGCGCGCGGCTGGAAAAGGAGCTGGCCAAAGCGCAATCCGAAATCGGCAAGATCGACGCCAAGCTGAGCAACGCCGATTTCGTCTCCCGAGCCCCGGAAGAAATCATCCACGAACAGAAGGAACGCCGCACCGAAGCCGCGGCGTTGGCAGAGCGCCTCAATCAGGCTCTCCGTATGTTGGGCTAGGCGGAACGGCTCTTTCCTTTCCGGCATTTTCTCTCTGGGAGAGGCGCCAGGGAGATACCAATGAAAAGAATTCTGACTGCAGCCCTTGCAACGGGCTTTTTGGCGCTGGGAACGGCCGGCGCCGGTGCCGTGTGCGAACGGGCCAAAACGGCCGGAACGGCATTGGGCGCCGTGGGCGGCGGCGTGATCGGTAACGTGATCACGCATGGCAGCGTCATCGGCACTTTGGCCGGCGCTGCCGGCGGCGGCTATCTGGGTCATCGTTACACCGGCAACGGTTGTCGCCATGTGGCGTATTATCACCACCGCCGTTACTGGCTGGATCGCTACGGCCACCGTCACTATTACCGGGTGGCCACGCGGTAGTTGCCGCCGGGGAGGGCTCCCGGCCCGCGTGCCAGAACAACGGCCTGTGACGAAATCGCTATGGGCGACCGGAGCGGTGTGGGGTAGTATTCGGCCCAGGATGTCCGGGCTGCCTTGATGAGTTTTCCCTATCAGGCGCGCTTCCGCAGCCTCCTCGCAGGGTTGAGGCGGGAAGGGCGCTACCGCGTCTTCACCGATATTGTGCGGCAGGCGGGCGCGTATCCATCGGCTCAGCTTGAGGGCGGCACAGCGCGGCCCATTACGGTATGGTGCAGCAACGATTATCTGGGCATGGGCCAGCACCCGAAGGTGCTCGCCGCCATGCACGAGGCGCTTGACCGGGCGGGGGCAGGAGCAGGCGGCACGCGCAACATTTCCGGAACGACGCATTACCACGTGGAGCTCGAGGCTGAGCTTGCCGATCTCCACGGCAAGGAAGCGGCGTTGATCTTCACCTCCGGCTTCATCTCCAACGAGACCACGCTTGCCACGCTGGCGAAGCTGCTGCCCGGTCTCATTGTCTACTCCGACGAATTGAACCACGCCTCGATGATCCAGGGGATCCGCCACGGCAGATGCGACAAGCGCATTTTCCGCCACAATGACGTGGCGGATCTCGAGCGGCACCTGAAAGAGTCCGATCCGCTGGCGCCCAAGCTGATTGCGTTCGAATCTGTCTATTCCATGGATGGCGATTTCGGCCCCGTGGTCGCAATCTGCGACCTTGCCGACCAGTACGGCGCGATGACCTATCTCGACGAGGTACATGGGGTCGGTCTTTACGGTCCGTGCGGTGCAGGCGTTGCCGCGCGCGATGGCGTCATGCAGCGTATCGACATCATCGAGGGAACGCTCGCGAAAGCCTTTGGAGTGATGGGCGGCTACATCGCGGCGAGTGCGGAAATTATCGATTGCGTCCGCTCATTCGCGCCCGGCTTCATCTTTACCACTTCTCTCGCGCCTGCGCTGGCGGCCGGTGTTCTGGCGAGCGTGCGGCATCTCAAATCGAGCGAGATCGAGCGCAGCGCATTGCATGATCGCGCCGCACGGCTGAAGCGACTGCTGAGAGGGGCCGATCTTCCGGTGATGGACTCACCGAGCCATATCGTGCCAGTGCTGGTCGGCGATGCGGTATTATGCAAATCCGTGTCGGACGCGCTGTTGCGCGAGCATGCGATCTATGTGCAGCCGATCAATTTTCCGACAGTGCCGCGCGGCAGCGAGCGGCTGCGGCTCACGCCCTCGCCGGTCCACACCGACCAGATGATGAGCGAACTGGTACGCGCCCTGGATAAGGTGTGGACGGCGCACCGTCTGCGGCGGGCCGCCTGATCTTTAGTGGCCGCGGCGTCGGCTTTTGCTTGCGGGCGGCGTGCGCCCGAGCCCAATCTTCTTGGCGAAGTCTGAGCGCTGTGCAGAATAGTTCGGCGCAACCATCGGATAGTCTGCCGGCAATCCCCATTTGGACCGGTACTCTTCCGGGGAAAGCTCGTAATTCGAGCGCAGGTAACGCTTCAGCATTTTGAGTTTTTTGCCGTCCTCGAGACAGATAATGTACTCCGGCGTGATCGAACGCTTCACCGGCACGGCCGGTTTCTGCGATGTGGTGCCTTCCGACGCTCCGCCCGAGGCCAGTCCGCCCAACGTCGCGTGCACGCTCTTGATCATTCCGGGCAGTTCCGAAACCGGCACGGGATTGTTGCTGACATAGGCTGCGATGATGTCGCTCGCCAATTTCAGAAGATCGTCGCTCTTGTGGACTGCGTTTTCCATGGCTGGTGACATTTCGAGAGCCCCTTCGTCCCTGTCGGTGCGTATGACTATGAAATTAGTCGACACCAAGCCCAAAAGAACAACTCAAGTCAATCGGGTCGGAAACTCTTTACTTCACTTAAGCGTGGAGTCGAACAGAGCTTTTCATAACTGGATATCTTGCAGGGGAATGGAGATCAGAGGCCGTCATCATTGCAAATTTTGCACAATCGCGGCCTCGTTTTTGGTTCACTCCGTCGGTTTTTGTATTACCGAAGCTTGGAGCAGCGCGGGCAGGGGCTCTGGCGCGATTTTCGGTAACAGGCTAGGGCATACGATAAGGAGCGGTCGCCGGTGCCATGAATGCAAGGCAGACAGGAACTATGCGCATAGCTGATTTCTTCCGGCAAAGCCTTGCCGCGGCCGATCCTGAAATATTCGCCGCGATCGGCGATGAACTGAAGCGTCAGCAGCAGAAGATCGAGCTTATTGCCTCCGAGAACATCGTCTCGCGGGCCGTTCTGGAAGCGCAAGGCTCCGTGCTGACCAACAAGTACGCGGAGGGCTATCCCGGGCGCCGCTACTACGGCGGTTGCGAATATGTGGACGTGGCCGAACAGCTGGCGATCGACCGGGCGACGAGGCTCTTCGACTGCAGCTTTGCCAACGTGCAGCCGCATTCCGGCGCGCAGGCGAACCAGGCCGTCTTCTTTGCGCTGCTTCGCCCGGGCGACACCTTCATGGGTCTCGACCTCGCTGCCGGCGGCCATCTCACGCACGGCTCGCCTGTGAACCAATCCGGGAAATGGTTCACGCCGGTTTCCTACGGCGTGCGGCGCGAGGATCACCAGATCGATATGGACGAAGTGGCGGCGATTGCCGAGCGCCATCGCCCCAAGCTGATTTTGGCAGGCGGCTCGGCCTACTCACGCGTCTTCGATTTCAAGCGCTTTCGGGAGGTCGCCGATTCCATTGGGGCCTGGTTCATGGTGGACATGGCGCACTTCGCAGGCCTGGTAGCCGGTGGCGCCCATCCCAATCCGCTGGAGCACGCCCACGTCGTCACCACCACGACCCACAAGACCCTGCGTGGCCCGCGTGGCGGCATGATCCTGTCGCGCGACCCCGATCTGGGAAAAAAAATCAATTCCGCGGTTTTCCCCGGTCTGCAGGGTGGGCCGCTGATGCATGTGATAGCCGCCAAGGCGGTGGCGCTGGGCGAAGCGCTGAGTCCGGACTTCAAAACCTACGCGCGCGCAGTGATAGAGAACGCGAAAACGCTGGCGACGACGCTTCAATCGGAAGGTCTCGACATTGTTTCCGGTGGCACCGACACGCACGTGATGCTTGTGGATCTGCGTCCGAAAAAGGCGACCGGCCGTGCCGCCGAAAGGGCGCTCGACCGCGCCTTCATCACCTGCAACAAAAACGCCATTCCCTTCGATACCGAGAAGCCGGCCATTACCTCCGGCATCCGGCTGGGCTCGCCCGCGGGCACGACCCGGGGCTTCGGCAACGGGGAGTTCCGGCAGATCGGCCGCTGGATCGCGGAAGTTGTGGATGCCGTGGCGGGGCACGGCGAATCGGGCAATGCTGCGGTTGAGGCGGACGTGAGGGGCCGCGTGCTCGCCCTCTGCGGCCGCTTTCCGATCTACGAATAGCGGGATTTCGAAATGCGCTGCCCCTTTTGCGGACATGAGGATACGCAGGTCAAAGACAGCCGGCCGAGCGAGGACAATTCCGCCATCCGCCGGCGCCGCGCCTGCCCGGCGTGCGGCGGCCGTTTCACGACGTTCGAGCGGGTGCAGCTGCGCGAGCTGATTGTGGTGAAGAAGAACGGTCGGCGCGAACCTTTCGAGCGGGACAAGCTCGAGCGCTCTCTCCAGCATGCGCTGCGCAAGCGGCCGGTCGAGCCGGAGCGGGTCGACCGCATGGTGACAGGCATTGTGCGGCGGCTGGAAAGCCTCGGCGAAAATGAAATCCCGGCATCGACCATCGGAGAGCTGGTGATGCAGGCCTTGGCAAGCCTCGACAAGGTCGCCTATGTGCGGTTCGCATCCGTGTACAAGAACTTCCGCGAGACCAAGGATTTCGAAGAGCTCATCGGCTCGCTGGAAGGCGAGCGCGACTGACGAGCGCGACCGGCCCTACTGCTCCTTCCGCAGTTCCTGGTGCGTGACTCCTTGAGATGACCATTCGAGAATGGCCGTGCGCTCCGGCGTCTTGAGATGGGGGTCGCCGGGATGTTCGAAAAAGTTCGTGCCGTCCGCGCCCTGGTAATTGGCCTCAAAGGCTTGGCTCGCCGAGGAGCAGAGCTGTGCGCTGTTCGGCGACTTGCCTGGCTCCAGCATCGGCAGCTTCGCTTCGGTGGTGCCGGAAACCCGCCCGCCATGGAAATTGATGGCATTCAGCAGATAAAGCTGGGGGCCGTTCTCCAGGTGTTTGACGTGCCCATGCACGATCGGCAGCCCGTTGGAAAAAAAGAACTTCCAGGACTGGGTGATGGAGCCGCCGGCCTGGGGACAAAAAGCCGTGAATTTAACAGCCACGTCCAGCAACACCGGCTGGCCCTGCGGATTGCTGCCGACATCGAAGCTGATCGTGTTTCCGTCGGCGGTGTGGCCGCTGTAGGTGCCGGCCTGCTGCGCCGCGGCGGCATGGACGGAGGGCAGAATGCTGGCAAGCGCTGCCGACGCCACGAGGCCAAACAGTTTCGCACGCGCGTTCATCCTAATCCCCAATTTCGCTGCTGAGCCAAGGCAGTATAGTCGCCCGGCCGGAAAAATGGAACGGATTTGGCCGCTCCCTCCTAATCCGGCCTTAACGTAAGGCTACTGTGGTCGACAATCGGTATATGCGTCACGCTTTTGTGCTCGCCAGGCGGGCCTTGGGGCAGGTTGCGCCCAATCCGGCCGTGGGCTGCGTCATTGTTTCGCGTGAGGGGCGGGTGGTTGGCTGCGGCTGGACGGTCCCCGGCGGGCGGCCGCACGCGGAAACCATCGCGCTGACGCGGGCGGGCGTAGCGGCCAGGGGCGCGACGGCTTACGTCACCCTCGAACCCTGTGCCCATCACGGTGAAACGCCGCCCTGCGCCGAGGCGCTGCTCCAGGCGGGTGTGGCGCGTGTGGTCGCCGCAATCGAAGATCCCGATCCGCGGGTGAGAGGGAAAGGGTTCAACATCCTGCGCGCCGGCGGGGTGGAGCTGACAACCGGCCTTCTGGAGCGCGAGGCTGCCGATCTGAACGCAGGTTTTTTTCTTCGCATTCAGGAAGACCGCCCGCTGGTGACGCTGAAACTCGCGCGGAGCCGCGACGGCATGACCGTTCCCCCAGCGGCCGCTTCCCGGTGGATCACCGGTGAAGAGGCGCGCCGCTTCGGACACCTTCTGCGGGCGCAGCACGACGCCATTCTCGTCGGCATTGGCACAGTGCTGGCCGACGATCCGGAGCTGACGTGCCGCCTGCCGGGACTGCATGATCGCTCGCCTGTCCGCGTCGTCATCGATACGCAGCTGCGCACGCCAGCAGTGTCGAAGGTGGTGCAGAGCGCGCGTGTTGTTCCCACGCTGATCTTCACGGCGACCGAAGGCGGAGATGCGCTGCGGCAGCACGGCGCGGAGGTGCTGCGCGTCGTGCACGACGAAAGCGGCAGGCCGTCACTGCGCGCGGTCCTTGGTGTGCTGGCGGGACGCGGCTGCACCCGCCTGCTGGTGGAAGGCGGCGCAACTGTGATCTCGGCGTTCCTGCACGAAGGCTATGCCGACCGGCTGGAAGTCTTCACCGCGCCCGTCACGCTGGGGGCCGGAGCGGACGGGCAAATCGCGGCCCTTTCGAATCTGGGGGGCCGGTTCACCCGCGTAGGCCAAAGAGTACTCGGGCCCGATCTGCTGGAAACCTACGCCGCGAGCGCCTAAAACCGTTTCATGTTCACAGGGATTGTCACCGATCTGGGCGAAGTGCGCCGCATCGAGCAGCGCGGCGATACGCATGTGGTGATCGGCAGCAACTACAATGTCGAGGAGATTGATCTCGGCGCCTCGATGGCGTGTTCCGGCATCTGCCTCACCATTGTGGACAAGGGGAATTCGGGCGACCGCTGGTTTGCCGTCACGGCATCGGGCGAGACTCTGTCGAAGACCACTGTGGCGGCCTGGGCGGCGGGCGCTCGCGTCAATCTGGAGCGGCCGATTCGGGTCGGCGACGAGCTTGGCGGCCACATCGTCACCGGACACATCGACGGAACAGCCGAGTTGGCTGATGTCGCGGCGGACGGCGAATCCATCCGCATGGGCTTCCGTGCGCCGGAGGCGCTGATGCCGTTCATTGCGCCGAAAGGCTCCATTGCCCTCGATGGCGTTTCCCTGACGGTCAACGAAGTTGAAGGGAGCCGGTTCGGCGTGAACATCATTCCTCACACGCGAAAAGTGACGACGCTGGGACATCTGAAGCCGGGCGCACGGGTGAATGTTGAGATCGATCTCCTGGCACGCTACGTCCAGCGTCTGCTCAAGCCGTGACCATGTTTCGCGGTTATCTCTCATCCATCGAAGAACTGATCGAGGAAGCGCGCAACGGCCGCATGTTCATCCTCGCCGATGCCGAGGACCGCGAGAACGAAGGCGACCTCATCATCCCGGCGCAGATGTGCACGCCGGACGCCGTCAATTTCATGGCCAAGCACGGGCGTGGGCTCATTTGCCTTGCGCTGACGCACGAGCGGGCGGGCCAGCTGCAGATTCCCATGATGACGCAGTTCAACGGCACGCCGCACCAGACGGCTTTCACCGTCTCGATCGAAGCGAAAGAGGGAATCTCCACGGGCATTTCCGCGCATGACCGCGCCCACACAATTTCCGTGGCCATTGATCCCACAAAGGGACCAGCGGACATTTGCATGCCCGGCCATGTGTTTCCGCTGGTGGCGCGGCCGGGTGGCGCGCTCGTTCGTGCGGGACATACGGAAGCTGCGGTCGATATCGCGCGGCTGGCCGGCCTCTATCCTGCGGGCGTGATCTGCGAAATCATGAACGACGACGGCAGCATGGCGCGGCTGCCGGACCTCGTCGCCTTCGCGCAACTGCACGGGCTGAAGCTGGGCACCATCGCGGACCTCATTGCCTATCGCCGCCGCTACGATCACTTCGTGGAACGCAAGCTCGAAGCGCCGTTCCACAGCCACAATGGCGGCGACTGGAAGATGACCGTTTACGTCAACAGCCTGGAATATGCCGAGCACATTGCGTTGGTAAAGGGGGATATTTCCGGCCCTGAGCCGGTGCTCGTGCGCATGCATGCGATCAATGTGTTCAGCGACGTGCTCGACTGGGCGGAACACGAGCATGACGTGCTGGGGGCGGCCATGCGCATCATCGGCAACGAAGGACGCGGCGTTGTCGTGCTGCTGCGCTCCACCCGCCCGACATTCGTGACGGATGTTGTGCGTCAGCGTCTGGAAGGTCATTCGGGCGAGGACGCCGACCGGCGACGGGTGAAGGAATTCGGTGTGGGCGCGCAAATTCTGCTCGACCTCGGCATCAAGGACATGGTCTTGCTGACCGATACGCCGGCGAAGAAGGTCGTGGCGCTCGACGGTTATGGACTGAACATCATCGGCACGCATGCCATTCGCGGGCTGCGGCCGGAAAGAGCGAGCCCATGAATGTCCGCATCCTGATCGTCGAGGCGCGCTTTTACGAGGACATTTCCAACGCGCTGCTGGACGGCGCGACGGCCGCACTCGATACGGCCGGCACACGGTTCGAGCGTCTGAGCGTGCCGGGAGCGCTGGAAATTCCGCCGGCGATTGCCTTTGCAGCGCGGGCCGGCATGGAAAGTGCCGATCCTTATGATGGGTATGTGGCGCTGGGCTGCGTCATTCGCGGGGAAACCTACCATTTCGAAATCGTGGCCAATGAGTCGGCCCGTGGTCTGATGGAGTTGGGCTTGCACCAGCAACTCTGCATCGGCAACGGCATTCTCACGGTAGAAACCGAGCAGCAGGCGCTGGAAAGGGCCTCGCGCGATCAGCTGGACAAAGGCGGCGATGCCGCGCGCGCCTGCCTGGCGCTCATCAATGCCCGCGCGCGGCTGGGGAGCCGGTGATGGCCGTCAATGGACATGAGGCCCGTCGTGCCGCGCGGTTGGCGGCGGTGCAGGCCATCTACCAGATGGAATTGACGGGGAACGATGCCGAGTCGGTGACCCAGGAATTCTGCGAACATCGCTTCGCGGAAGGTGCAGCGGAACACGGCGAACCGGACGAGGGATTCTTTGCCGATCTGGTGAAGGGCGTGCCGCATCACCAGGTCGAAATTGACCAGGCCATTGCACAGGGATTGACCGACGACTGGAAACTTCAGCGCATTGATTCCATCCTGCGCGCGATCCTGAGAGCGGGCGTCTATGAGCTGGTGGCGCGCAAGGATGTGCCGGCGAGAGTGGTAATCGATGAGTATCTCGGCATCGCACACGCCTTCTGCGCCGGCCAGGAATCTGCGTTCGTGAATGCGCTGCTGGATATAGTTGCGCACCGGAAGCGCGCCGCCGAATTCGGGGAACCGACGCCGAATGACGAACTCCGGTTCTGAGCGCCCCGGCGAATTCGAGCTGATCGCCGAACTTTTTGCGCCGCTCGCCAACGCACCCGGCGCCTTTGGGCTGACCGACGACGCAGCAATCGCGACGCCGCCCAGCGGTCACGACCTTGTCGTCACGGCCGATTCGCTGGTGGAAGGCGTGCATTTTTTCACAACCGATCCGCCGGAGTTGATTGCGAGGAAAGCGCTGCGGGTAAACCTTTCCGATCTCGCGGCGAAAGGCTGTGCTCCGTCGGGCTACCTAGTGACGCTGTCGCTGCCATCGCGCATTGATGCGAGGTGGCTGCGGGCATTCGCGAACGGACTGGCGCCTGACCAGACCGCCTTCGGGATATCGCTTCTCGGTGGCGACACCACCGCCACGCCGGGGCCGCTCTCAATTGCGATCACGGCGTTCGGGCATGTGCCCCAAGGCAAGCTGCTGCGGCGCGCCGGCGCCCGACCCGGGGATCTGGTGTTTGTTTCGGGCACGCTGGGCGATGCGGGCGGCGGCCTTGCCTGCCTAAAGCAAGAGGCGTGTTCGTCAAATGCCATAGACCGCGCGTATCTCGTGGACCGCTTTCAGGTGCCCCAGCCCCGCATCGCGTTGGGACAGGCGCTGGTCGGTGTTGCCTCCGCTTCGATCGACGTCTCGGATGGCCTCGTCGCGGACCTCGGCCATATCGCCGAAAGCTCTTCCGTTCATGTCGGGATCGAAGCCGCCCGCATTCCGCTCTCACCCGAGCTGAAGGCTCTCTGGGGCACAAGCCAAGGGGCCATCCTTCGGGCGGCCACGGCCGGGGACGATTACGAAATCGCCTTTGCCGTGCCGCCGGAGAATTGCGAACTTGTCAGACGGGCCGCCATCGGCAGTGGCGTGTCTGTGACGGAGATCGGCCGCTGCGAAGCCGGCCAGGGCGTAATCCTCGTAGACGAGAAAGAGCGCGAAATACCGGTTACGCGCCCCGGATATGTACATTTCTGAGGCCGATTCTCTGGCGTTGCACCGCAAAAAATGTTTTGGCATGTTCCGCCGCCCTTGCGCCGCCCCGGTGCGAGCGGTCGGCCGCGCGTCCCGTGCAGGCTGGTTCGATCTGCGATCAAGCGACTTCGAGGAGAGGCAATGAGCGTTCAGCTATGGTTGGTATTGGCCTGCGGCATTCTGGCCTTGCTTTATGGCGGGCTCACCATTGCCTCCGTCCTGAAGCAGAGCGCAGGTACGGCACGCATGCAGGAGATTGCAGCGGCGATTCAGGAGGGCGCGGGTGCCTATCTGAACCGGCAATACATGACCGTGGCCATCGTGGGTCTGGTCATTTTCATCATCGCTTGGGTGATCTTCGGTTGGCCAGTTGCGGTGGGCTACTTCATCGGCGCTGCCTTCTCGGGAGCCGCTGGCTACATCGGCATGAACGTGTCAGTTCGCGCCAATGTGCGCACGGCCGAAGCGGCACGCGCAGGTCTCGCCTCCGGTTTGTCGCTGGCGTTCCGTTCCGGGGCGGTGACCGGGATGCTAGTCGTTGGCTTGGGACTTCTGGGCGTCGCGGGTTACTACGCTTTCCTGCGCTATGGATTGCACCTCGACATCAATGACGAAGCGCAGGGTCGCGTCATCACCAATGCGCTGGTGGCGCTTGGCTTCGGCGCCTCGCTGATCTCGATCTTCGCCCGGCTCGGCGGAGGCATCTTCACCAAGGGCGCCGACGTCGGCGGCGATATGGTGGGCAAGGTAGAGGCCGGCATTCCGGAAGACGATCCACGCAACCCGGCCACCATCGCCGACAACGTGGGCGACAACGTCGGCGACTGCGCCGGCATGGCGGCCGACCTGTTCGAAACCTTCGCGGTGACGACGGTCGCCACCATGGTACTGGCCTCCATCTATTTCACCGGTGCCCTCAAGTCGGCGCTGATGCTCTATCCGCTGACCATTGCAGGCACCTGCATCATCACTTCGATCGTCGGCACCTTCTTCGTGCGACTTGGCTCGGGCACCAACATCATGGGCGCGCTCTACAAAGGCGTGGTCGCGACGGGCGTCCTGTCGCTGATCGCACTGTACCCGCTGACGGACTGGATCGTTGGCCTGCACACCGCGCTTACGACGGAGACAGGCCGTGGCTACACCGGTATGAGCCTGTTTTACTGTGGCGTGATCGGTCTTGCAGTCACGGGCGCGATTGTCTGGATCACCGAGTACTACACCGGCACGGGACGTAGGCCCGTCAGCGTCATTGCGCGTGCGTCGGTCACCGGCCATGGCACCAATGTGATTCAGGGTCTGGCGATCTCGATGGAAGCCACCGCGCTTCCCGCGTTGGTGATTTGCATCGGCATCATCGCGACGTATTTGCTGGCCGGCCTGTTCGGCATTGCGATTGCGGTGTCCACCATGCTGTCGCTCGCCGGCATGATCGTGGCGCTGGACGCGTTCGGCCCCGTCACGGACAACGCGGGCGGCATCGCCGAGATGTCAGGCCTTGAAGGCGATGTCCGCAAGACAACCGACGCGCTCGACGCGGTCGGCAACACCACCAAAGCCGTGACGAAGGGCTACGCCATCGGCTCGGCCGGCCTCGGCGCGCTGGTGCTGTTCGCGGCCTACACCTCGGATTTGCGCTATTTCATCGCCCACCCGGGCGCTTACCACTACTTCGCCGGTCTGACGCCGCCGAGCTTCTCGCTGGCGAGCCCCTGGGTGGTGGTCGGCCTCTTCATCGGCGGTCTGCTGCCCTATCTGTTCGGTGGCATTGCCATGACCGCGGTGGGCCGCGCCGCCGGCGCCGTCGTCGAAGAGGTGCGTAAGCAGTTCAAGGAAATGCCAGGCATCATGCAGGGCACGCAGAAGCCGAACTACGCGCGTGCGGTCGACCTGCTGACCAAGGCTGCGATCCGCGAGATGATCATCCCCTCGCTGCTGCCGGTCCTGTCGCCCATCGTGCTGTATTTTGTTGTCGACTGGATTGCCGGAAAGACGGATGCGTTCAACGCGCTCGGCGCGATGCTGCTGGGCGTGATCGTCACCGGACTGTTCGTGGCAATCTCCATGACCTCAGGCGGCGGCGCCTGGGACAACGCCAAGAAGTACATTGAGGACGGTCATTTTGGCGGCAAAGGCTCCGACGCGCACAAGGCGGCCGTGACAGGGGACACCGTCGGCGACCCCTACAAGGACACCGCGGGGCCCGCGGTAAACCCGATGATCAAGATCACCAACATCGTCGCCCTGCTGCTGCTGGCGACTCTGGCCCACGGCATCTAAGGCGCATCGTACCGCTGCTGAAAAGAAAAGGGCGGGAGCAACCCCGCCCTTTTTTTCATGGATAGCCGCCATTCGGCGGCCCGTTGCCCTGGCCCTGTCCCCCAGGCGCGCCGATGGGAACGCCCGGCGTGGCATTGAGCAGTTGCTGGAGGAAGGTGAGCTCACGCCCCTTGGCGGGCGTTTCGTGCGTTTCGAAGGCCACCACATGGCCGTCCTTTAGGCTGTAATGGCGGATGTTGGTAATCTTGCCGTCCTTGTCGAAATAGAGCGCCAGAATCGAGCGGTTCTCGACGCGCGGATCAAAAAACGAAATCTGCTTCTCGACACTGGAGATGTAATACCAGGCGTCGCCGCCGAAGGTCGCCTCCGTGGAGGGATCGCCCAGGCGGTCCTGCACGGTCGTTTTGGTGTCGGTGCCGATCTTGATCGAGGCTTCGCCGATGGGATCGGGCAAATAGCCGCGCTGACTCACCACGGGGGTGCAGGCCAGCAGCAAGCCGGCCGAAAAAACCACGACTGGAAGACGCATCGACGAAAATCCCTTGCTCTTCCCCGCTCGGGGGTGTGCTAGCCTCGCTTCCAGCCGGTTGCAAGAAGATGTGAGGTCTCATGCTGAAGACCCTTCGGCGCTCCGCGGACACGCGGGCGCTAGCCTGGCGGTTGTGCGCGGAACTCGTCGCCCAGGCCCGCAGGCCGGAATTTTTCACCGCTCTTGCGGTGCCCGACACGCTGGACGGCCGCTTCGACCTTGTCGCTTTGCATGGATGGCTCGTGCTGGACAGCGTCCGGAAACAACCGGCGCTGTCGCGGGCCCTTATCGATGAGGTTTTTCTGCAGTTTGAGGAGGCGCTCCGCCATCTGGGCACCGGCGATGCCGGGATGAACCGCAGGCTTAAAACGCTCGCGGGAATGTTCTACGGCCGGCTCGATGCATACCGGAACGCTGCCACCCCGAATGAAATGTCGAAGGCCATCCAGCGGAATGTGTTTCGCGGGGCGGGAGAGCGGGAGCCGCAGGCCTCAGCCCTCGCAGCCTACATAATGGCGGCCCGTTCTCGCCTGGCAGAGAGAGATCCGGCCCGGCAACCGCTGGATTTCGGTCCCGTGCCGACTATGTGATGCTCATGATCCCGCCGCCCTTTTCCCGCATCTACGACCTGGCCGATCTCTCCGATGCCGGAGACGAGGTAGTCATCATGCCGGATGCGGAGCAGCGCGCGCGACTGGCCGAATGGGCGGGCGTGGACGCGGTAGATAGCTTCGAGGCTCGGGTGACGCTGCGCCGCTGCGCTGCGAGCCGCTTCGATTACGCTGCGGCGCTCGCCGCGGACATCGTTCAGAGCTGCGTCGTGAGCCTTCAGCCGGTGCGTTCGCATCTAAAGCTCGATGTATCGCGTGCCCTCCATCTCTCGAAATTCCCTGCTTCGGCGAAAATCGCGCCGCACGAGCTTGCGCCGGCCTCCGACGAAAACCCGGAGGAAATCGAGAATAGCCATTACGATCTGGTGGCGCCGCTCCTGGAGGAGTTTGCGCTGGCTATTGATCCTTATCCCCGCGCCCCTGGGGTGGTGTTCGAGGCGCCGAGCGACGGGGATGCGACCGAGAATCCGTTCGCCGTGCTGAAGGGCCTCATGGGCCCGCGGTAAGCGTGAACAGGCAACCGGCTTGAATCCCGCGGCCTTTCGGGCTACTCCCGCCCTGTTTTCCCGCCATTCGGTCCGAACTGGCGCTTGCGCGTCGGCGGTTTCGATTCGGCATCAGTGAAGGAGCGGCTCCGCCATGGCGGTCCCCAAGAGAAAAAAATCGCCGTCGCGCCGCAACATGCGGCGCTCGCACCACAGGCTGGCCCCGGCTTCCCATGTGGAATGCCCAAATTGTGGAGAACAGCGCCGGCCGCATCATGTTTGTTCATCTTGCGGTTATTATGATGGCCGGGAGGCGGTCAAGGCGAAGGCCTGAACGGGACCGCCGCCGGCAGGGCGAAGCCTTGCATAGCTGCACGAGGCGAGGTTGGCCGATCTGACCGTTTCCGTCGATGCCATGGGGGGCGATGCCGGTCCCGGCGTGGTCGTGGCGGCGCTTGCCAAGTCCGTAGTGCGCCATCCGACCGTGCGCTTTCTGCTGCACGGCGATGAAGGGCAGCTGAAGCCGCTGCTCGCCCGCCGCGCCAAGCTCGCGAGCAAAGTGGAAGTCCGCCATAGCCCCGAGATCGTGCGCATGGAGGACAAGCCGAGCCAGGTTCTGCGCCGCGGGCGCAACACCAGCATGTGGCGGGCCATCGAGGCGCTCCAGAAGCAGGAAGCTCAGGTTGCCATTTCCGCCGGCAACACCGGGGCTCTGATGGCGATGTCCATGTTCCAGCTGCGCACCTTGGACGGGATCGACCGACCCGCCATCGCGGCCTTGTGGCCGACCCGCAAGGGCCAGTGCGTCGTCCTGGATGTCGGCGCCAATGTGGAAGCCGACGCGCAGCAGCTGGTGGATTTCGCCATCATGGGGGAAGCCTTCGCCCGCGCCGTGCTGGGGCTGGAGCGGCCCACGGTCGGGCTTCTCAATGTTGGCGCTGAGGACATGAAGGGGCACGACTCGGTGAAGGGGGCCGCGCAGATTTTACGCAACGTCAATTTGCCGATGGAATTCTCCGGCTTCGTGGAAGGCGACGACATTTCGGAAGGCACTGTGGATGTTGTGGTGACCGACGGCTTCACCGGCAACATTGCGCTCAAGACCGCAGAAGGCACGGCCAAGCTGATCGCCGGATTCCTGAGGGCGGCGCTCAGGCGATCCCTTCTTGGCCGGTTGGGCGCGGTGCTTGCCAGCGGTTCGCTGAAGGTGCTGCGGCGCAAGCTCGATCCGCGTGCCGCCAATGGCGGCATCTTCCTGGGGCTGAATGGTGTTGTGGTGAAGAGTCACGGCGGAGCCGATTCAGTTGGTTTCGCCAGTGCGCTCGACATGGCCATCGACATGGTGCGTGCCGGCGTGATGGCGCGGATCGCAGCCGACCACGAGGCGCTGACCTCGAATGCCTTGGCGCCTGCGGCAGCGTTGGGAGCGGCGGGGGCGTGACCGTGATCCGTTCACAGGTGATCGGTTGCGGCGCCTATCTCCCGGAACGAATTCTCACCAACGCCGAGTTGGCGAAGACGGTCGATACCAGCGACGAATGGATCGCCGCCCGCACCGGCATCAAGCGGCGCCGCATCGCCGCCGCTGGCGAAACCACGGCCGAGCTGGCGGTCAAATCGGCGGAGCGCGCGCTTGCGGACGCCAAGATCGCGGCAAGCGACATCGACATGATTGTCGTCGGCACCACCACGCCGGACGAAACCTTCCCCTCCGTTGCCACTGCGGTGCAGTCGCGCATCGGCATGACGCGCGGCGCCGCGTTCGACGTTCAGGCGGTATGCTCCGGCTTTATCTATGGGCTTGCGGTGGCGGACAACTTCATCAAGGCGCGCCAGGCGGAAACCATTCTCCTCATCGGCGCCGAAACCATGTCGCGCCTGATGGACTGGACCGACCGCACCACCTGCGTGCTGTTCGGCGATGGCGCGGGCGCCATTGTGCTGCGGGCGGGCGAGGGCAGGGGCGATGCCTCCGACCGCGGCGTGTTCAACACCAAGCTTTATTCCGACGGGCGGCTGCACGACCTGCTGTATGTCGATGGCGGCCCGTCCACCACCGGCACCACCGGGCACCTGCGGATGCTGGGCAAAGAAGTCTTTAAGCACGCCGTCATCAATATCGCCGATTCCATCGAGGCGTCGGTGCGGGACAGCGGCGTGGCGATGTCTGACATCGACTGGTTCGTGCCGCACCAGGCAAACCAGCGGATTCTCGATGCCACCGCGCGGCGCCTGAAAGTGGCGCCGGAACGCTTCATCTCCACCATCGAGGAGCACGGCAACACCTCCGCCGCCTCGGTGCCGCTGGCGCTCGACGTCGCGATCCAGGATGGCCGGATCAAGCGCGGCGATCTGGTGCTGCTGGAGGCCATGGGCGGCGGCCTGACCTGGGGCGCAGCTCTGCTGCGCTGGTAATCCACAGGCTTAGCAAATCCTTCTATCCCATTGTTGACGGACTATTCTTTGGCTTCTACCCTTGCGGTTGCACGAGGGGAGTTGGGGATGAGTTCGGACACATTAACCCGCGCCGATCTGACGGAAGCGGTGTTCCGCAGCATGGGCCTGTCTCGCCATGAATCGGCGCAGATCGTCGAGGACATTCTGGAAGAGATCTGCTCGGCGCTCGCCCGCGGCGAAACGGTGAAGCTCTCCTCCTTCGGCACCTTCGCCGTGCGGCAGAAATCCGAGCGCATGGGACGCAATCCGAAAACCGGCGACGAAGTGCCCATCGCGCCGCGACGCGTACTGGTGTTCCGGCCCAGCCACGTGCTGAAGGCAATCATCAACGGCGAAACGCCCGAGCCGGAAGGCGAGGGATGAGCGCAGCGCTGGCCGAGAAATCGCCGGAAGCGTTCCGCACCATCAGCGAAGTCGCCACTGAACTCGATGTACCGCAGCACGTGCTGCGCTTCTGGGAAACCCGGTTTGCGCAAATCCGTCCGGTGAAGCGGGCCGGCGGCCGCCGCTACTATCGCCCGGAAGACGTGGACCTGCTGCGCGGCATCCGCGCGCTGCTCTATTCGGACGGTTACACCATCAAGGGCGTGCAGAAGATTTTGCGCGAGCAGGGCGTGCGCCATGTGGCCGAGGTGGGGCGGCAGCCACCGCGCGCCCGCGCGCGCCGTTCTGGCGCGGCGGCAAAAGGGGCCGATGCGGCCGATCTCGCTATGGCCAGAACGTCTGCACGCGCCGACGAGAGCACGGCGCAAAACGATCTACCGCTGGCCGCGACGACAACGCCGCTTTCCGATCACGCCAGGCGCCGGCAGCTGAAAGATCTGCTGCAGGAGCTGCACCGGATGAAAAAGCAGCTTCGTGCCGCCCGCGAGCGGGTGCGGAGTTAGCGGCCGGTTCGTCGCACCTGACCGTTTTGCGCCGGCGCCCATGCGGGATGACAATTCAAAGCGCCTGCGATAGAAGCGCGCCTTCCGGCCTTTCGCCGATGATCGGAGCGTGGCGCAGCCTGGTTAGCGCACCAGTCTGGGGGACTGGGGGTCGAGAGTTCAAATCTCTCCGCTCCGACCAATCAAATCAACGGCTTAGGTCGATCTGCGCAAAGCGCTGAAAGGTGCCTAGCTACCAATTAGCTACCGCCCAAGGGGCGCCTTGTGTGTGCCGTTCTGCCGCAGTTCATCCCCAGCTGAAAATCCAAGCAGCGGCGCTGATCAACTCGGATGGCTTGGCGTGGCTGAGTGCAAAATCCCTTATCTACACTATCAGGCCCCGTGGATTCTGCGGTTTGGGCTTGTTGGAGTGTTGAGCCGAGAACGCCTTACACTCTTCTCGATTCTGCCGAGATTCCCTGGTGTCGTTTACGCCTTACCATAGCCAATACTTGGCCCACCGCCTGACCCTTGAGGGGGTCGGCGACGAGGCGTTCGCACGGTCTCTATCCACCGCCCGGGTCGAGATGAAGCCCCATCAGGTGGATGCCGCCCTGTTCGCGCTCAAATCGCCCCTGTCCAAGGGTGCGATTCTTGCCGACGAGGTGGGCTTGGGTAAGACCATCGAGGCCGGGCTGGTGATCGCTCAGCGATGGGCCGAGCAGAGACGCCGCATCCTGCTGATCGTCCCAGCTTCGTTGCGCAAGCAGTGGACACAGGAGCTTCAATCGAAGTTCTCGATCCCCACCGAAATTCTTGAGGCGAAGACCCATCGCGACCGCCAAAAGGCCGGGGAGAGGAAACCTTTCGACATGCCGGGCAAAGTGGCCGTCACATCCTACGAATTCGCTGCCCGGCAGGCCGACGAGATCGCAACGATCCCGTGGGACCTTGTTGTCTTCGACGAAGCGCACCGGCTTCGGAACGTCTTTAGGAAAAGTGGCTCTCTACGGGCCAAGCAGTTGCGCCGCGCGTTGCAGGAGCGATTCAAAGTCTTGCTGACGGCAACACCGCTCCAGAATTCCTTGCTTGAGCTTTTTGGTCTGGTATCCGTCATTGATGACAAGTTCTTCGGCGACGAAGACTCGTTTAAGGCGCGCTACGGCAAAGGAGCAGATACCGCTGCGCTTGCCATGCTTCGTGAACGATTGCAGTCGATCAGCCGCCGCACTCTGCGCAAGCAGGTTCTGGAAGCCGGTCACATCAGCTACACCGAACGCCTTGCCAGCACCTTCACATTCGAGCCGCACAGTCGCGAGGTCGAACTTTACCACAAGGTTTCAGCCTTCCTGCAACGCAAGGACACGATTGCCTTCGGCGATAAGCCAAACCAACTCATCACGCTCGTCGTTCGCAAGATTTTGGGATCATCCACGGCGGCCATCATTCAGACCTTGCAGCAGATTTTGGAGCGGCTGGAAAAGCACCTGTCACTTGATCGCTCAGTGATCACGGACATCGACACAGCAGACGAAATCGCCGAAGAGATTGACGCTGATGATACGCCGCCGCTAGAGCCGGTCGATCCACTCAAGCTCAAGTTGGAAATCGGCGAGGTCAGAAGCTATCTCGACCTTGCGAAGTCGGTCAGCGCGAACGCCAAGGGCGAAAAACTCATTTCAGTGCTGCCAGCGTTGCTGGATGAGATCGTCGCGCGCGGGGGACAGCACAAAGCTGTGATCTTCACAGAAAGTGTTCGCACGCAAGCGTATCTGCGAGACTTGCTCGCGAACAATGGTTTTGCAAACCGGATCGTCCTGATGAATGGATCAAATAGCGATCCCGAGAGCAAATTGATCTACGAAAATTGGAAAATCCGCCGAAAAGGAACGGATGCCCTATCCGGGTCTAAAAGTGCTGATATGAAGGCGGC
>DATIEM010000139.1:0-22865 GCA_035455725.1 Rhizomicrobium sp.
CTCGCGATCGGAGAGGGCGATCACCTCACGCCTTTTGCGATGCGCTCTCATCAGCTATGGCGAGAGATCGAGCACGAAACCGGCACTGAGCTAGTGAACGAAACCGGTTTGCTGGTCATTTCCAGCGACAACAACGCCGCGCAGACGCATGTCTCCGGCTTCTTCGGCAAGACCGTGGCGGCGGCAGAAAAATTCGGTATTGCGCACGAACTGCTTGGGGCCGCGCAAATCCGCCGCCGCTGGCCGCAATTTCAGGTGCGGGACGATGAGATTGGGTATTTCGAGCCGAGCGGAGGCTTTGTGCGGCCGGAAGCTTGCGTGCGGGCGCAACTGGCCCTTGCCCGAAGGCGCGGCGCGCAACTCCATTTCGAGCAGCGTGTCCTCCATTTTGAATCGGACCTGGATTGCGCCACCCTCAAAACGGGGCAGGGCCGCTATACCGCGGACAAGCTCATTATCGCGGCAGGGGCGTGGCTGCCCGAATTGCTGCCGCAATACGCGCGACTCTTCAAAATTTATCGCCAGGTGCAGCTGTGGTTCGAGACGGCAGACGCGGCTGCGTTCGCGCCGGGAGCATTTTCGGTGTTCATCTGGGAACTGCCGAATTCCACGCGTGGCCTTTACGGCTTCCCTGCCATCGATGACGAGAATGCGATCAAGGTGGCGAGCGAGGAATTTCTTGCGCCCACCACGCCCGAACAGATGAATCGAGAGGTGTCAGCGGCCGAGATTGATGCCGTTCGCGAACTCGTGACACGTACCTTAAAGGGCATTACGCAGCGCTGCGTCAAAGCCACTGCGTGCCTTTACACGGTCACGCCGGATTTCGGCTTCGTGATCGACACGCATCCGGAATCTGACCGCGTCATTATTGCCTCGCCCTGTTCCGGGCATGGCTTCAAGCATTCACCGGCCATCGGCGAAGCGCTGGCCGATCTTGCATTGGGCCAGCCAACCGGTTTCGATCTATCGCCGTTCCGGCTTAAGCGCCTTTCTTCGTGAAATCCGGCCGCCAGCCCGGCACGTTGGCGCGCCACTTCACGAATGCGATCCAGTCCGCCGCCAGAGCGTCGGTCTGTGAGCGGGTCGAGCCAATGCCGTGGCCCGCCTGTTCGTCGATGCGCAGCAGCACGGGATTCGATGTGCCGGAGGCCTGCAGTGCCGCGGCAAATTTTGCCGGTTCCCAGGAAGAAACGCGGGGGTCGTTCAAGCCCGTGGAAATGATGATCGGAGGGTAGGTGACGCCGCGCTTCACGTGCTGAATGGAATCCATCTCGTACAGGTTCTTAAAACCCTGCTCGTTGGCGATGGTGCCGAACTCCGGGATGTTCGGCGGGCCATTCGGCGAAAACTCCGAGCGGATTGTGTTCGCGGCCGGCACCACGTCGATGACTCCCGCAAACAGGTCCGGGCGCTCGGTCATGGCGCGACCCATGGTGATGCCGCCCGCCGAGCCGCCCATGATAAACAGCTTGTCTTTCGTGGTGATGCCGCGCCGGATCAGGTCTTCGCCGCAGGTGATTTCGTCTTCCCAGGTGTTGTGCTTGTTGGCGTCCTTGCCCGCGAGTCGCCAGGCCTCGCCAAGCTCGCCGCCGCCGCGCACATGGCAGACGCCATACGCGATTCCCTCATTCATCACCGCAGCGCGCCGCGAACTGAAGTCGGCCAGCTCCGAAATGCCATAAGAGCCGTAGGCCTCTACAACGGCAACCTGCGGTGTGGCCACGCCCTTCGGCTGCACGAGCGAAAGGGGCACCATTGTGCCGTCCTGCGCAGGGGCTTCCAAATCGCTAACCACGAAATTAGCCGGATCGATATTGCCGTGGACGCCGAGTTTCAGATCCGTGAAGCGTTTCGACTTGGCATCGTAACGATACTCGCTTGGCGGCATGACCCAGCTGGACAACTGGATGGTCACGCCCGGTTTTCGGGGATCGGTGAACATCTCCCCGATGTGACCGCGGCCGGGTATCCTGATTTCTTCGACGCCTGCTGTGCCTGTTGGAATGCGCAGCAGCTGCGAATAGGCGCCGCTACGGACGGAGACATAAAGCGCATCCGAAGCAGCGTGCAGGTCTTCAATCACCCGGTCAGCCTGCGCCGGAACCAGTAATTTCGCAGAGGACAACGGCGCGCCGGCCTTGACTTGCAGGACCTGAAAAGTCGGTGCGTTCTTGTGCGACAGCAGAAAGACATCCGTGCCGCGGATGTCGAGCCGTGTGACGCCATCGGCGCGGTCAACGAACGGCTTCCAGGGCGCATTGGGACTGCTTGCAGTGGATGCGGGCGCGGTCCACAGCTTGATCTCGTTCTGCACGCCGTTGATCGAGGCGAGCAACGCCACCGGCGACCCCGGGTTGATCTGCACGGCCGGGAATTCGTCCGGCGTGAAGCTGGTCCCCTTGCCGATGCCGTTGCCGGCCACTGTGACCGGCTCGGCCTTCAGATTCCAGACCTGCGCGGTGGCATTCTTGTATTTGTCGATCGGGTCCTCGCCCGGCGCGAGCTGCTTCAGCCGAATGAAATAAAGCAGCCGGGAGTCGTCGCTCCACGTGGTGGTGCCAAAGTCGGCGCGATCGATCGGGCCTGCGATCTGTTTGCCCGTTGCCGCATCGTACACGAACAGCGAGGCCGCTTCCGAGCCGCCCTGCGAGATGCCCGCGGCGACCTTGCTGCCATCCGGCGAGGCAAGGAAATAGTTCATAGCGTACGGCGTGCCGCCGTGCGCGGCTCGAATGGCGTCGACGTTGACGATCGTGCGCGTGCCCCGGGAATCACGGACCATCAGATTGGCATTGTCGGCGCCAGGGGCCCGCTCCCCGTAAAACGCGCGGCCGCCGTAAGACGCATAGCTCCCGACAAAGCCGAAACTGCCGGTGAATGCCGCCACACGCTTGGCAAGCGCAGCGTGCTGCGGAATGGCATCCAGCACGCTGCGTGTGTAGGCGCCCTGGGCCTTCATCCAGGCCATCGTCTCCGGGCCCATTTTTTCCATGTAGCGGTAATTGTCGGTCACCTGCCGCCCGAACAGATTCTCCGTTACGGCTTGCACGGCCGGTGGTGGGGGTTGCTGCGGCCCGCCGATCGGCGCCAGGGGATCAGAGGAGGTCGCGGCAATCGCGCAGCCTGCAAAAGCGGCGGCGAACGCAAGCAAGCTGGTCAGTTTCATGGAAAACCCCCAGTGCATCTGGCCTCGTTACAACATACATCCTGCAAGACAACAATCGGCAGCCGTTCGCGCAAAAGCGAAAGCCCGCCGGGAGGGGAACGGCGGGCTTCCTTTCAGCTGCAGGGTGTCCAACAGCCTTAGTGTGTCGAGTTCAAATTATGGAACTGCCCTCAAGCTCATGGCGCCGATACCGCCTGCCACATTGAGTCCCGTGTTGCCCTCAATGGAGATGGGCTGCAGCGTGATGGAACGGCCGAACCCGCCGACCAGCGCATTCGCGCCCACGCCGACGCCAGCCGTGGCGCTCGCCGTCGCACCAATGTAATCGCCTGCCAGGGCGCCGCGCTTTGGACCGGCGCTTGGCGCAAATACAGCCCACACAATCACAGCACTATCGGTATAACCGATATCGACGCCGAACTTGGAGATCGAGCCGATGTAATGCTCGCCCATGCCGTGGCCCGGGTTAAAGGTGCAGCGCAAATCCTTGGAGGAGCCGAAGATGAAGCCCCATCCGCTTGCCACCTGACACGTCAGCGTACCGACTTTCACTCCGGAGGCCTGGGCCGGCGCCGCGAAGGCTGCCGCGGCCAGCAGGGCCGCACCAAGCAATCCAATTTTCTTCGACATCATCTGCTTCTCCTCATGGTTGTCGGCTTACCGCCGTGTCAGCCGAAGGGAACCGGCCGAGGTCCAATTCACGCCGCGGTTCAGAACGCCCCCACAGAGACGCGGTTCCGCCCTGACCTAATAAACTATCAAATGAGGCAAAACTGCAACGGGTTTTTGGCGGCTTTCAGACCATTGTCGGAACAACGCGTCCCGGCGGCCGGTGCCCATCCACGAAAGACTTGATGTTGATGATGACCTTTTCGCCCATGTCCACCCGCCCCTCCAGGGTTGCCGAGCCCATATGGGGAAGAAGGACGACATTCTTCAGCCGCAACAGCCGCGGATCGATGCGCGGCTCCTGTTCGAACACGTCCAGACCGGCACCGGCGAGCCCCCCTGTTTCGAGCAACTGGACCAATGCCTCTTCGTCAATGATTTCCCCGCGAGCCGTGTTCACGATGTAGGCACTGGGCTTCATCATCCGGAGCCGCCGCGCTGAAATCAGCCGATAGGTGGCTGGCGTGTGGGGACAATTGACGGACACGATGTCCATCCTCGCCAGCATCTGGTCCAGGCTGTCCCAGTAGCTCGCGTCCAGTTCGCCGGCAATTTCGGCAGCTACAGGCTTACGGTTGTGATAGTGGATCTGAAGGCCGAAGGCGCGGGCGCGGCGCGCCACCGCTTGGCCGATGCGTCCCATGCCGACAATGCCGAGCCGCTTGCCCCAGAGCCTGTGGCCGAGCATCCACATCGGCGACCAGCCGCGAAACTGATCCTGCTCGAGTATTTTCACGCCCTCGACGAGCCGCCGCGGCACCGCGAGAATAAGCGCCATCGTCATGTCGGCCGTATCTTCGGTGAGGACACCCGGGGTGTTGGTCACCGTGATACCGCGCGCGGCGGCCGCTTTCACGTCAATATTGTCTACACCGGTGCCGAAATTGGCGATGAGCTTCAACCGATTGCCCGCCCCGGCGATCAGCGCCGCGTCAATCCGGTCGCCGATGGTCGGAACGAGCACGTCCGCTTCGCCCACCGCGCGCCCGAGCGCCGCTTCACTCATCGGCGTGTCATCGTTGTTAAAGCGGGCGTCAAACAGCTCCCGCATGCGCGTCTCGATCGCGTCGGGCAGCTTGCGGGTCACGATCACGAGCGGCTTTGCGGCCGGCATCTCACGCTCCGGTGAAGGGCGTTTCACCCCAATTTGCTCTTAGCAGACGCGCTGCTAGTCTCAAATTCAAGGCCGCTCGCGGCGGCTGATGCGCTGGAGAGGGAATGTCTGCGACGCCAGAAATCGTTCCGCCGTCTGCTGCGGCCACTGAAGAGATCGCCGGCGCACCGGCTTCTGTGGCAGCAGTTGAGGCGCAGGGCTGGGCACGTTTGCGCCGCTCGCCTCCGGGTGTTTCTGCCACCGGCGACCGCATCGCCAGCCCTCTGGGGCAGGTGTCGTGGGCAATGTACGAGTGGGCGCGCAACCCCTATGTGCTGCTCATCACGATCTACCTGTTTTCGCCGTACTTCGCCGACGAGGTAGTGGGCGACAGCGTCAAAGGGCAGGGGCTTGCGGGCGCCATTCAGGCTTATAGCGGGATCATCATCGCGGTGCTGGCGCCATTCCTGGGCGCCATCGCCGATTGCGGCGGACGGCGCAAGCCGTGGATCGCACTTTACACCGTCGTCCTGGCGGCGGCGATGTTTGCAATGTGGTTCGCGCTCCCGCATTCGACGGGTTGGGCGCTGTTCTTCGTGGGCGCGGCCATTGCGGTGGCCAATGTCGCCTTCGAATTCTCCGCTGTGTTTCACAATTCCCTGCTGCCCTCGATCGCGCCGGCCAGGGGCATTGCGGGACTCTCGGGATTGGGGCTCGCGCTGGGCAACGCCGCCGGCGTGCTGTTGATGCTCTTCATGCTGATCGCCTTTGCGCTACCGGGCCATGTGCCTTGGGCCTTCGTCCCGGCGCATCCGTTGTTCGGCATTAACCAGGCAGCGTTCGAGCCGGACAGGCTTTCCGGCCCAGTCGGTGCCGTTTGGCTTCTGATCTTCAGCCTGCCGCTCTTTCTGTTCACGCCGGATCGCCGGGCGTCCAACCTCTCACTGTTCGCGGCGATGCGCGCGGGCGTGCGCAGCGTGATCCTCACCACGCGCAGCCTGAGGCATTACCGCAATGTTGGGTGGTACCTGCTGGCGCGCCTGTTCTTCAACGACGGGATGACGGCCGTGCTCACCTTCGGCGGCATCTACGCGGCCGGAACCTTTCATTGGCACCTGCTGCAGCTCACAGCCTATGGCATTGAGCTGAGCGTCTTCGCTGTGCTCGGCGGATTCGTTGGCGGCTGGCTGGACAACAGATTTGGCTCCAAACGCGCGATCTTCATCTCCATCGGTGGTACCACGCTGTTCGGACTCATTTCGCTGACCATGGGGCCGGACCGCATCTTCTGGTTCATCCCCTACGACGTGAGCGCCCCGAAACTGTGGGCGGCGCCGTTTTTCAACACATGGCCAGAGATCATCTTTCTGATGATCGTAAACGGCATCGCGGTGCTGATCACGGCTGGCTATGCCAACAGCCGGACCATGCTGGCGCGCATCGCGCCAAGCGAGCGGATGGCCGAATTTTTTGGGCTCTATGCGCTGTCTGGCCAGTCCACCAGTTTCCTCGCCACTGGTTTCGTCGGCTGGCTGACATTGGCCTCGCAGAGCCAGCGGATCGGCCTGCTGGGCGAAACCTTGTTCCTTGCCATCGGACTCGCGCTGATGGTGTTCGTGAAGGAAGAGCGGGCAACCGCGGCTTAGTGGCGGAAGTGACGCATGCCGGTGAAGGCCATAGTGAGGCCTTTCTCATCTGCGGCGGCTATCACCTCATCATCACGTATGGAGCCGCCAGGCTGAATGACAGAGGTGGCGCCCGCTTCCGCCACCGCGAGCAAGCCATCGGGAAACGGGAAGAACGCGTCCGAGGCCGCCGCCGAGCCGACCGTGAGCGGCTGTGGCCAGCCCGCCGCCTTTGCGGCTTCTTTCGCCTTGATGGCGGCAATGCGAGCGGAATCCACCCGGCTCATTTGCCCGGCGCCGATGCCGGCGGTCTGCCCTTCTTTAGCATAGACTATGGTGTTCGACTTGACGTGCTTGCAGACGGTGAAGGCGAACAGCATGTCGGCTAGTTCGGTTTCGGTCGGCTTGCGCTTGGTGACAATCTTCAGTTCAGCGCGCCCGATGCGGCCATTGTCCCGCGTTTGCGCTAGGAAGCCGCCGGAAACCGATTTGAACGTCAATCCCGGCGCCGTGGCATCCGGGAGGCCACCCGCCACTAAAAGCCGAAGGTTTCTCCTCGCTGAGAGAATTCGTCGCGCGTCTTCATCGGCAGCGGGGGCAATGATCACTTCCGTGAACAGCCTGGAAATTTCATCCGCCGCTTCGCCATCCAGCGCGCGGTTGAAGGCGAGAATCCCGCCGTAGGCGCTTACGGGGTCGCAAGCCAAGGCTTTGCGATATGCATCCGCGAGCGAGCTGCCAAGCGCGACGCCGCACGGGTTGGCATGCTTGATGATGGCGCAGGCCGGCGTGGCGGGATCGAACTCCGCCACCAGCTCGTAGGCGGCATCCGTGTCATTGATGTTGTTGTAGGACAGCTCCTTGCCCTGCACCTGCTCGGCCGTGGCGACGCCGTAGCGCTGCTCGCCGGTGACATAGAAAGCGGCCTGCTGGTGCGGATTTTCGCCATAGCGCAGCGTCTGCTTCAGCTTGCCTCCACTGCTGCGATAGGTCGGCGGCGCGCTTTCGCCGTCCTTCGCCAACTCGCCCGCGAACCAGTTGGAGACCGCCGCGTCGTAGGCGGCCGTTCGCGCATAGGCCCGCTGCGCCAGCTTGCGTCTGAGTGGAAGCGAGGTAGCGCCGTTGT
This sequence comes from Rhizomicrobium sp., assembly GCA_035455725.1. Taxonomy (GTDB): domain Bacteria; phylum Pseudomonadota; class Alphaproteobacteria; order Micropepsales; family Micropepsaceae; genus Rhizomicrobium. The sequence continues at coordinate 7,683 of DATIEM010000139.1, forward strand.
GCTGCTCCAGTTCGCCAAGAACCGCGGCGTAATCGTCGGGATCGACGACGACCGTCACGTAATCGTGGTTCTTGGCTGCGGCGCGGATCATCGCCGGGCCGCCAATATCGATATTCTCGATGGTCTCCTCAAAGCCTGCGTTGCGCGCCACCGTAGCTTCGAACGGGTAAAGGTTTGACACCAGCAGATCGATGCTCTCGATACCATGCGCCCGCATAGCCTTCGCGTGTTCCGTGTTGTCACGGATGCCCAGCAGCCCGCCGTGAACCACAGGGTGCAAGGTCTTCACCCGTCCATCGAGCATCTCTGGAAAGCGGGTGATCTCCGAAACATCCGTGACCGCAAGGCCTGCCTCCCGCAGCGCCTTTGCCGTGCCGCCGGTGGAAATCAGCACCACATCGCGGGCCGCCAGTGCCCGGGCAAAATCGATCAGGGCGGTCTTGTCGTAGACAGACAACAGGGCTCGGCGAATGGGGCGCAGGGTCATGGGAATCGGGCGACGGAAAAAGCGCCCTGCTCTTACTTGCGGAACAGCCAAAAGAGAAGGGTGAGTGCCACGCTGATCACAAGGCAGGTGACCAGCGGGAAATAGAAGGAGAAATTCTGCCTTTGGATGGCGATGTCGCCCGGCAACCGCCCAAGCCCCAGTCTCGACAGCCACGGCCACAGAACACCGGCCGCCAGACACGCGATTCCCACAACAATCAGCAGCCTGCGAACGTCCATGGCGCTTTCCGCCTGTAATCACCTTCTCTATAACGACGGCCGAATCCGCAAAGGCGTGTGTGGTGGGTACTACTCCAACGGTGCGCAAGAGCTACAATTGCGCCAAGTGTCCGGGCTATTGCTGCTCCTATCCCATCATCCCGCTGAACAAGCGCGATCTCGCCCGTCTCGCCCGCTATTTTGGCCTCAGCGAACGCGCGGCCAAAAAAAAATACACCATACCGCGTGAAAACGATGACATGACCATGCGGCGCAAGGCCGATGTGCACTTCGGCCGCATTTGCCAGTTCTTCGATACCGAAAAGCGCAACTGCACGATCTATGAGGCCCGACCGCTGGCCTGCCGCGGGTATCCCGAAGTGCCTCACTGCGGCTATTACGAGTTTCTGAAATTCGAGCGCAAATTGCAGGAAGACAACGAACTGGTGGCGCACTCGCGCTGACTGGGGCTGCCGACAAAGCCTCGGTCGGCATTTGTTGACCGGGAAGGGAGCCCGGTTATGATCCGCGCCCCATTCCTCTCTTTTCCGGTTGCCCCTGTGGCGGAATGGTAGACGCGGCAGACTCAAAATCTGTTGCCTTCACGGGCGTGCTGGTTCGAGTCCGGCCAGGGGCACCAATGCAGGACTGGCGGATCGCACGCCTTGTGCTACTCTGGGCTCCGGGGAGGCACGGGTGGGCATGGCTCTCGCTGAAAATTCGGGCGCCGAAACTGGCGTCATTCAGAATCCTTCGCCATCTCAAACACCGGAGGTCTTGGCTGCGGCCAATGACGCCTTCGCGCGCGCAGACTGGGAAAACGCAGCGGCCCAGTACGGCACTTTCCTGCGAAGCGCGCCGGAGTGTCCGGCCGATGTCTGGATTCAATACGCGAAGTCGCTGCGCGCCTGCGGACGCGTCTTCCAGGCTGGCGAGGCGCTAAGGCGGGCAAGGGTGCTGGATCCGGCGAATCCCGAGATCGCCACCGAAGCGCGAAATCTGGCGGCCAAGAAGGTGCCATTGCGCACTCGGCTTCGGGCCAACAATCCACCAGCGGCGCAGGCCGTTGCTGCTCCCGTCACCAGTTCCGAAAACGACGCTGCCCCGACCGCTCCCTCCGCACCGCGTCCCGGCGGGGGATCGCTCTACTGCGAGTGGATCTGGCATGCCATTACCGTACTGTGCGACGGCACTGTGACGTGTGGGCTGGACGATCCTTTCCGCGTGCGCAGCTACGGCAGCGTCCGATCGCAGACGCTGCGGGAGGTTTTCGCCGGCAGTGAAGTCCAGAAGCGGCGCAGCGATCTTCAGGCGGGGCGGCGCTGCCTGGAATGTTCAATGTACAGGAGTGCAGCCGGGGTGCCGAGTTCAGACTTTGTGCCCAGCAATCCGATGCCGAAGCGGGTCATCCTGGAACCCTCGATCAAATGCAATATCCGCTGCAACAACGAAACCTGCAACATTGCCAACGACCCGCGCATTCACCTGCGGCGCGAAGACTTCATGCCTTGGCCGCTGTTCTGCAAACTCATGGACGAGGTGGCGCTGCAGATCGAAGAACTCTGGTTTTACAACTACGGCGAGCCATTCGTTCATCCGAAGGCGCTCGACATGCTCGCCTATGCGAGACGGCTCAATCCCAAGCTCTTTCTGGGTACGAGCACCAACGGAATCATGCTCGCCCGCCCAGGCATGGCCGAGCGGATCGTCGGGGAAAAGCTGCTTGACCGGATCTGCTTCACGATCGGTGGCGTCGATCAGGCCAGCTACGAGCGTTATCACAAATCCGGATCTTTCGACGCCGCCATGCAGGGAATGCGCGGGATTGTCGAGGAGAAGAAGCGCCTTGGGCGGGATCGGCCGATCGTGCACTGGCGTTATCTGGTGTTTCACTGGAACGATTCCGACGCGCATGTCGCGGAAGCACTTCGGTTGCGCGAGGAAATCGGTGTTGACGAATTCCGTTTCATGCTCACCGGATCGCCGATGGATGGCCGCTCTCTCCGGCGCGCGCCCGGCACCCCGGGTTTCGAAGCCATCAAGGAGTGGGTGACGGTCCAGGACGGGTACCATCCGGATCCGTTCAATGAGGCAGGGTTGTTCGGAGAGGAACGCGATCCCGCTTTGGGGCGCTTCCGCTGGACGGCAAAGTCGGCGAGGTTCACCGTGCCCGTTGAGGAAGCCAGGATACGCGTCCGCCTCGCGCGCTCGTCAGGGTCGACCATCCCTTCTGCCAAGGTAAACCTGACACTCCCCTGGGGCGATTATCCGGCTGTCGTCGGTTCCGGTGAATGGGTCGAAACCGCCATTCCTGTGCCCGACGAGTTCACCGCCCACGACGTTCCAGTCGAGCTCGAAGTGGACGAAGTGTTTGCGCCTATTCGGCACACCAGCACATCCGACAATCGCGAGCTCGGAGTCATGCTGGCAATGAACGGTATTTCTCCCGCTGCCAATCCATACAGGTCTATGGCCACGGGTGTTACCGCGCCTGTTACTCTTCAGTAGTCGGGAGCGGGTGCTGTATGCCGCCGGTTCTCGATGGGATCTCCGCCGAAGCTGCTCGAGAAGGCGAGTCCTCCAGCGAACTCCGTAGCGCGCCGGCAATAGCCGTCGATGCCGCCGGCCAGAACACGACAGGGTTCACTCTTCAGATCACCGAGCGCCTGGCTGTTGCTGATCGTTTTCGGGCCTTGCGAAACTGGACGGAGGCGGCACGAGCCTATAGGGCGGTGCTCGATCTGGATTGGGAACTGGCGCCCATCTGGATCCAATACGGTCACGCGCTCAAGGAATCGCATGATTTTGAGGGCGCATTATCCGCCTACGAGCAGGCGCTGGAACTCGCGCCGGACGTTGCGGACACCTATCTTCAGCTCGGACATCTTCTAAAAATTACTGGGCACAGGGCGTCGGCGCGCGACGCCTACAGCCGCGCCTTACAGCTCGAACCAAAACTTCGGGATGCGCGGCGAGAACTGGCCGCTCTCGGGGTTAAGGTAATCGCGGACATCTCAAGCGGTGCGGAGATAATCACCGCCCGGTTTTTCTATGACATTTCGGATGTCGTGGATCACTTTCAGCGTGCGCGCAGCCCAACCGGGATTCAGCGTGTCGTGATCTCGGTTGTGGAAGCCGCCCTTGCCGGCAAGGGCAGTGACAATATTCGGGCGTGCGCGATCGATCCTGCTGGCGGAGGATGGAAGGTTGCAGACCTCGGACAGGTGCTGGGATTATTTCGCCTGTCGCACGCGCGGGGGGAAGAGACCGATCCCGAATGGCGATCTGCCGTCACAGACCTTCTGCGGTCCCTAGCTGACGCTCCGCCACTGAAATTCCCTGAGAACAGCGTGCTGATCACGCTTGGCTCGCCGTGGGGCATCACTGGCTTCGTGCATGCCGTGGATATTGCGAAGCGGGAAAGCAATGTCGCCTGGGCGGCATATATCCATGACACAGTACCGCTGTCATTTCCGGAATATTGCGACGGCAATATGGCGCCGACGTACAATCGGTGGATGAGCACGGTGCTCTCGTTCGCGGACAAGGTTCTCACCAATTCCGAATCCACCAGGTCTGATCTGCTCACCCTCGTGCCGGAGTTGACGCCACGTTGCGGCGTGGTGCGCCCCAATGGCGATTTTCGGGCCCTGAACGGGAGTGAGGCGAATGCGTCTGACGAGATCAAGGCTTTGGTCCAGGGTGAGCGGTACGTTCTTTTCGTGGGCACCATCGAACCGCGCAAGAACCATCTGTTGGCAGCGGCTGTGTGGAGGCGGCTTCTGCTGGAACTTGGGTCGGACGAGGTGCCCGTGCTCATATTTGCCGGCAAACTGGGATGGAACTGCGACCCTGTTTTAGCTTTTGCCGAGCGGACCGCGAATCTCGACGGCAAACTGAAGATCCTGACGAATATCGCCGATGCCGATCTCCGCCTTCTCTATCGGCATGCGCTCTTCACACTTAACTGCAGCCATTACGAAGGATGGGGATTGCCCATCACGGAAAGCCTGTCGTTTGGAAGAGTGCCCGTCGTCCCGCATCATTCGGGCCCGCTGGAATCCGGCGGCGAGAATGCAGTTTTCTTTGAATCCAATTCCGAGCCGGCGCTGTTCGAAACAGTGCGCGGCCTGCTCATCGATTCCAACGCGTTGTTGCAGCGGGAGGAGCGAATTCGCGCCAATCGGCCGATTCGCTCATGGCAGGCCATTTCCGATGACATCATCGCGCAGGTGAATGGGTTGCAACCTGCCGGTTCCTCGCGCCGCCAGCTGACGATCGGAAAGACGTACAGGTTCGGCTTGCAGGCATTTGCCGCAAGCCGTTCGGTCCGCGGCAGCATCAGCGCAGGCCCGGTCGAGGAATTCGCGGCTACTGAGGCGTTGAAAGTGGGCTTGGGGTGGCATGCACCCGAGGCGTGGGGCGTGCGCACGGCGCAGGATACGTTCGTACTTCAATTCGAACTGGCTGACACCGCAGCCTTGTCGCCGGGCTCCGTCGGGCTCTTTCTTTACGTCGCCGTGCGCGGACACGAAGAGGAAGCGGAGTTGCGCTTCGATGTGAACGGAGTGGGGCTGCCGCCACTGCTCCTCGCCAGGATGGAGCGGCGGGTCGTGCGGCTGCCGATTGCCGCTGCGGTCTCCTCGCCGTCGTCCATCAGGATCGGCTGCCGGCAAACCGGCATCTATGCGGATCGCAACGACCGAAAGGCGCATCCGCGCAGAATTGGGGTGGGCGTGGAATTCTTGACCCTGTGCCGGGCCGACGATGTGGTTGCCCGGCTTGCGATTGTCGAGGAGGTGGCAGGGTTGGCCCTGCTCGGCGTCTAGGATTAACGATCGACTCTGTCGGGGGCGCCCCCGACGTTCTCTCTGTCTCCTTGATTCAGCCAGGTGGTCCGACATGACGCAGACATTCGCCGGTTCCTGTTCCTGCCGCGCCGTGAAGTACAAGGTCACCTCGGCGCCGATGTTCGTGCATTGTTGTCACTGCCAGGATTGCCAACGGCAGACCGGCTCTGCCTTTGTGCTGAATGCCCTGATCGAGGCGGATCGCGTCCAGATTCTGGACGGCGTTACGCGTGGCTTTCCGCAGCCGACCGAATCCGGACGGCCGCACGTCATCCACCGCTGTCCGGCCTGCGGCACCGCGCTGTGGAGCAACTACGGCGGTCGCGAGGAGGTGCGCTTCGTGCGGGTGGGCGCTCTGGACGATCCCGCGGCGTTGCCGCCGGATGTGCACATCTACACACGCTCGAAGCAGCCCTGGGTCAAGCTGCCGGGCGATGTTCCGGGTGCTACCACCGGCAGGCCGGCCGAGGTTTTCGACGCCTATTACGATTCCGCCAAGCTCTGGCCGCCTCAGAGTCTGGCACGGCGAAAGGTTATCTTCGGCTGAGCGTCAGCCAGGCGCGCCGGCGCGCTTTGCGAAATACCAGCCGCGCGCCGCCAGTGGCCGCACCCGCGAAGCATTTTCCGCGGCTTGCGCACTGGCGGCAGTTCCGTCCCGCACGCGGCCAACGATGCCCTGCAAAATTCCGGCGAGGCGAAAGAAATTGTAGGCCGCGTAGTAGTCGAGTTCCGGCAATGCATCCCGATGCGTGCGCGCCAGATACCAGCGCGTGTATTCTTCCATTGTTGGAATCCCAAGCGACGGCAGGTCCGCATTCAGGAGGCTTGTGCCGGTGTTGGAGCTGTCACCCGGCATCTGCCACTGCATCAGATGATAGGTGAAATCCGCCATCGGATCGCCGATGGTGCAAAGCTCCCAGTCCAGCACCGCGAGTACCCGCGGCTCGGTTGGATGCAGGATCATGTTGTCCAGCCGGTAATCCCCGTGAACGATGGCGTCGCGCGGCGAGTCCGGCAGGTGCTGCGGCAGCCATTCGATGAGTTTTTCCATTTCATCGATGTGCTCCGTTTCAGAGGCCTTGTATTGCTTGGTCCAGCGGGCGATCTGGCGAGCGACATAGTTGCCGGGCTTACCGAAATCCTCGAGCCCGAGCGCGCGCCAGTCGAAATTGTGCAGGCGAGCGACGGTCTCCACCATGGCCTCGTAGACGGCGTGACGCTGTTTCGGCGTTTGGTCCGGCAACAGGGAGCCCCAGTAGATACGGCCTTCCACATGCTCCATGATGTAGAACGCGGTCCCGATGACGCTCTCGTCCTCACACAGTAAGTATGGCCGCGCGACCGGAAAGCCGGTTGGGTACAAGGCCGAGATGATGCGGAATTCGCGGTCCACCGCGTGTGCGCTGGGCAGCAGTTTTCCCGGTGGCTTCCGGCGCAAGACGTATTTCTTCGGCGGCGTGATGAGCTGATACGTGGGATTGGATTGGCCGCCTTTGAACTGCCGCACGTCTAAAGGCGGCGTGAACCCATCGACGCGTTCAGCGAGATAATTTTCCAGCCGCCGCACGTCGAAGCGATGCGGCTCCCGAACGTCCTGGGTGCCGGAGAACGCCTGCTGCCGGTCGAGAACAGCCGGCTCAGCCACTTTGCACCTCCACCCGCGCCGTTTAGTGCCTTGCGGCCGTGGCATGGGCCAGGTTCACGGCCGTCACCTGGCCGACTTGGGTCAGGGTGAGATTCCAGACACCCTCCGGGTCTTTCACCGCGGTTTCCGGCGCTTTTACAGCAACGCGTGTGCCATTCTTTTGCTGATAAACGTAGGTGCCGAAGATGCCTTTGACCTGAGCCGAGGCTGGCACTCCGGCCCAGGCGCCGATCGAGGAAGCGCCGGCATTGTCGCCGTCGGAATCCGTGATGGCGCAGGTAATGGCATCGGTTGGCGGCATATTCGCGGCGGCAGGCGTATGCAGCGTGCCCGAAGTCACCGTGAGATGGTGACCCTGGAACACCAGGCTCCAGGAATTGCCGCTGGCGGAAGCTTGTGCCTTTTTGTTTGTCGCCGCTGAAGCCACAGTCTTGCTACTGACGGCGAGCGCAGCCGCCTTCACTGCATCCGGCTTTGCTTGCGTATCGGCGCAGAACTGTTTGAACGCCGCAAAGAGCGGCGGATCGGCGGCAAGCGCGTCCGTGACACCCAGACTGCACAACGCTGCGGAACTGAAGAGCACTGTCTGCCCAATATTCATGTTTCATCTCCCCGGTGAATCGCTCGCCAGCCGATATCGCGCCGGCAAAACCCGTTCGGCCAGTCGATCAGATCGAGGGCACGATACGCCCGCTCGCGCGCCTCTGCCACGGTTCTGCCCGTCGCGGTGACGTTCAGCACGCGGCCGCCGGTCGCGGTCAGTGCTCCGTTTTGGCGTTCTGTGGCGGCGTGGAAGACCTGCACGCCCTCCACTCGCGCCGCCGCATCCAGATTGCAGACTTCCGAGCCTTTGGCGTAGTCGCCAGGATATCCTTTGGCCGCCATCACCACGGTCAGCGCCGCATCGTCGGACCAGCGCAAGTCGAGATGCTTCAGCTGCTTGTCGCGGACGGCGATCAGCGCGGTGGCGAGATCCGATTTCAGGCGCATCATCAGCACCTGACACTCCGGATCGCCGAAGCGGCAATTGTATTCGATCAATTTCGGCTCGCCGTTCCTGATCATCAGCCCCGCATAGAGAACGCCCATGTAGGGCGTGCCGCGCTCCGCCATCGCTGCAATTGTCGGCCTCACGATATTCTCCAGCGTCTTCTCGATCACCGCCGGCGTGAGCACCGGCGCGGGCGAATAGGCGCCCATGCCGCCGGTGTTCGGCCCCTTGTCGTCGTCATAAGCACGCTTGTGGTCCTGCGCGCCGATCAGCGGGAGAACATTCTCGCCGTCGCTGAGCACGAAGAAGCTCGCCTCCTCGCCTTCGAGAAATTCCTCGATGACGACCTGATCGCCCGCTTTCTCCAGCATGGCTTCAATGGCGCGGTCTCGTTCCGCAGGGGTTTCCGCAATTACCACGCCTTTGCCGGCCGCCAGCCCATCGGCCTTGATCACCACCGGCAATCCGAGCGTCGCGGCGAACCCCTTGGCAGCATCCGGCTCGCTGAACCGCCGATAGGCCGCGGTTGGAATGCCGTTCGCCGCGCACAGGTCTTTCACGAAGCCTTTGGAACCTTCCAGCACCGCCGCCGCAGCGCTTGGGCCGAACGCCTTGATTCCGGCTGCTTCCAGGCGGTCCCACAACCCGGCAACCAGCGGCGCTTCAGGCCCGATCACCACAAAGTCGATGCTCTCCGCTCTGGCGAATTCCACCAGCCGGTCCAGTTCCAGCGCTCCGATCGGCACCCGCTCGGCAACTTCCGCGATGCCGGCGTTGCCGGGCGCGCAGTAGAGCTTGTCGACCAGCGGGCTTGCCGAAAGCGCCCACGCCAGCGCGTGCTCGCGTCCGCCGGAACCGATGAGAAGCAGCTTCATCGCAACTCCCTGTGCTTTCGGGCTGTAACGCTGCGAACGGGGCGCTTCAAGGCTGCCGCTCCCGGCCAATTCATGCTAACTCCGTTGTGCCATCTCTCCGATTCCCTTCCATGTCCGATCTCCTCAATGCCGCGCTGCTGGGCGTGGTCGAAGGCCTGACCGAGTTTCTTCCCGTCTCCTCCACCGCGCATTTGCTCATCGCCGAGCGCGTGCTGGGCCTCGCGGGGGACCGCTGGGAGGCGTTCACCATCGTGATCCAACTGGGGGCGATCCTGGCCGTGGTCGCCGGTTACTGGCGCAAATTCACCGACGTCATTGCCGGACTGCCGCGCAGCAGGGATGCGCAGCGTTTCGCAGCGGCGGTGCTGGTGGCCTTTCTGCCCGCCGCCATTGTCGGGGCGACGCTGATCAAGTTCATCAACGCCGCCCTCCTGAACCCGGAAGTGGCGCTGCCCGTGATCGCCACGACGATGCTGCTCGGCGGCATTCTCATCCTGGTGTTCGAGCGAGTCGCGCCTGCGCCCCGCTATTACGACGGCGACCGCCTGCCGCTCACAAAGGCGCTGCAGGTGGGCCTCTGTCAGGTGCTGGCGATCCTGCCCGGTGTCTCTCGTTCCGGCGCCACCATTCTGGGCGGCGAGCTGCTCGGCATCGAGCGCGCGGCAATCGCCCACTTCACCTTCTACCTCGCCGTGCCGACCATGTTCGGCGCCACCGCCCTGCAGCTTTACAAGAAGTGGCACCTGCTTTCGGCGCACGACCTCTCCATCATCGCAGTCGGTTTCGTGATCTCCTTCATCGTCGCCTACGGCGTGGTGAAGACCTTCATCGGTTTCCTGAGCCGCTACGGGCTCAAGCCGTTCGGATGGTATCGCGTTGCGCTCGGCCTCGTTCTTTTCATCGCACTGCTGGCGTTCCGATAGTCCGTTCGTAAGCGGAATTTTCGAACTGGCCTTTTTTGCGGAAGCGCCACAGGTAGGTGGGGAGCACCGCGTCCAGCGAATCCGGCACGATGCCGAGATCGCCCAAGCTCAGCGCGCCCTCCGCCACCACGTTGTCGCGCTTTAAGAGATGCACCTGCTCGCGGGTAAGCAGCCGGCCGGGCAGGAACTGCAGCACCGAGGCTTGCGCCATGGCGAGCGGGAAGGGCAGGGGCAGAAGCAACCGCCTGCGATTGGTGACCTGCAGCACCAGCTGCATCAGCTCGCGGAAGGAATAAATCGCCGGACCGCCGAGCTGGTAGGTCTGCCCCCGCGTGGCCGGGTTCTCGATCGCCTTCACGATGGCATTCGCCACATCGCCCACGAATACCGGCTGGAAACGCGTGTGCCCGCCGCCGATCAGCGGCAGCGCCGGCAGGAAGCGGGCCAGATTGGCGAAGCGGTTGAAGAATTCATCCTCCGGCCCGAACAGCAGGGATGGGCGCAGGACGGTGGCCTCGGGAAATGCATCCCGCACGCGTTGTTCCCCTTCCGCCTTGGTGCGGGCGTAGGCAGACTCAGAATCCGCATCCGCGCCAATGGCGGAGACATGCACCAGCGATTCCACGCCTGCCGCGCGCGCGCATTTGGCGATGAGTTCGGGCGCATCCGCGTGCACCGCACGGAAGCCATCCGCGCTGCGGGCCGACATGGTCCCCACCAGGTTGACGACGGCGGTGGCACCCGCCACGGCGCGGGCCACATCGTCTTCGCGCAGCACATTGGCGCGCACGAGCTGGATTTGCCCCACATGGCCCATGGGTTGGAGGTAGTTCGAGCCGTGCGGGTAACGGCTACAGGCGCGTATGCGGTAGCCGAAGCCGCCCTTGGCCAGCGCGCGCACCGCGTGGCGGCCGAGAAAGCCGGAAGCGCCGAAAACCGTGACCACCTGTTCGATCATGCCGCGACCATTCCTTCACGCGGCGTCTTCATAGCGGCGCCCTCTGGCCAAAACCACCTGCCTCCGTCCTCCCGAACACCGATATTGTGGGCTGCGCTCCAACTGAGACACAACCGAAAGCGTGGTTGTTTTTCCGGCGCTGCACCCCCTTCCCCCCCTTTGCCGGAGGGCTCCGGAACTCGGTCCCGAACGTCGGGAAAAGGGCGTGCACGCATCCCGGATCCCCAGCCGGAAGGGTGCAGCGCAGTGGCGTTGCTCGAAAATCAAACCCAGTTCTCTCACGCCAAGAAAGTAGCATGTTCTCTGAATGTTCGCAAGAGGCTCACTCCAGCCTGGTACGGTTAGGGGAATGCTCACCGGAACGAAGTAACCCCAGTGAGCCGAACCCTCCGGGCCCTTCATGCTCACGCCTAGAATCAATCCGCCAAACGCATGGAGCGCGCGCCCTCTCGCGGCCTTCGCGCTGGGCGCGCTCGCCATTGTTGGAGGCACAATTGCGGTTGCTTTCTACATCAGCCACCAATTGAACACCCCGCAAGCGATCTCCGCGCTGCGGCAGAGCTGCGCCGGGCAAGCCGAGCGGGTGTTCAGGGCTCAAGGCTGGCGGCTTGGCGGGCGGCAGCCGGATGGCCGCTTCGCCGGCTATCGCGCTCGCTACAATCCGCGTCTGGGAAAATGCTTCGTGGTGATCGGCGTGCTGACGAGGGACCCGCGCGACCACGAAACGCGCTTCTCCTCCACGGTCGCCGACGCCTTCGAGCAGAGGACATATGCGGAGTATTTCAGTTCCCGCACGCGCGGCCTTGCTCCGTATGTCACGTGCAAGCTGACGGTGCCCCACGAGAAACCCGTGTTCTGCCACTCCGCGAGGGAATGGCACAGGTTGATTGCGCCGTACGTAGGCCCGACCGGGTCGGAGTAACAGGTATATTTAGCAGGTGCACTCGCCACGTGCGTAGAAGGCGGGGAGGGGACTCCCCGCCTCCTCGCAAGGTGTGGGCCTTAAGGAGCGGCGATGCGTTCGCCGGTGGTGGTGCCAGTGTCTTCTTCAACCAGGTTGCCGTCCACGTCGTAGATCTTCGCGTCGAACGTGCCCTTCAACCCCATGCCGTGGTTGGTCACCTTGCGCGGTCCTTCGAGCGTGAAGGTGCCCGCCGGGTTGCCGGCGTCGTCGAAGACCCAGCCGATGTGATAGAGCGACACGTTGCGGCTGTCGATCTGGTTGTACACGCCCATGCAGACGTCGCCGAGGATCGGATTCGTGTTCGAGAATTCGAACTCCGTGCCGTCCGCGTGGTAGTGCTCCAGAGATTCGAAATAGAGGCTCCCGTCCGGCAGGCGGTGCTCGACGTGCCAGAGCCCGACAATGGCATCGCCCGGCACGAAAGCCTTTGTGCCTTTCGGCAGCGGCGGCAGCTTGAGGGGCTGTGCGGCCGGGGTGCTACCGGTCTTTGTCCGGTGGACGCAGGCTGCCTGGCTGCAGGCGGTGCCGGCGGCGAGCGCTAAGGCCGCCGTGGCGATCAAAAGAGAGGATTTCATGGACATGCTCCGTGGGTTTGCGGGCCGACCACCGGCCCGCTTCCGCGAAGCGGCGGCTCCGGCGGCGCGCAAGCAGGGACTAGGTTCGGGCGGGAAGGCGTATAGAATGGCCTTGCTGCCGTGAGGCTGCTGGGGGCCATGCCGTCCGTCCGTTCCAGATCCCTGCCCGCGTTGCGCGGAGCATGTCGCTTCGCACACGCATTTCGCGCGCTGAACCTCACGCCAGACAGGACTCCGAACCGCCCGCGCGGCGCCTTTTTGCCGCCCGCGCTGCCTTTGTGATGGCCGTGACGGCGCAGACGAAGCCGCCGGAGAGCATCACACCCATCGATCTTGGGCGCGAGGACGATTTTGCGCTCGGGCCGGCGCGCATTCGCCCCTCCACTTGCGAAGTGGACGTGGCGGGGCGGCGCGAGATCATTCAACCGCGCGCCATGCAGGTGCTGGTGGCGCTGGCCCGGGCGAAAGGCGCTGTGGTGTCCCGCGACCAACTGGTCCAGCAGTGCTGGGAGGGGCGAGCCATCGGCGAGGATGCCATCAACCGCGCCATCGCCAAGGTGCGGGCAGCCGCGGGTTTGAGCGATCCGCCGGCTTTCGAAGTGGAGACGATCCCGCGCATTGGTTTCCGCCTGAAGGTCCCCAAAGCTCCGGGTGACACTCCGCCGAGCGCCGCGGAAACCGCGACACCATTGACCTCTCCGGTAGCGCCCCAAACGCGGCGGCGGCAAATTCTCTTCAGTGCTATGGCGGTATTGGTTGCAGCAGCCGTGGCTCTCTTCGCGCTGCTGTGGCGAGGGCCGGGGCTTCACGTCAGTTCGCCGGCGGAAGCGTCCATTGCCGTATTGCCGTTTCTCAACATGAGCGGCGATCCGGCCAAAGAGTATTTCAGCGACGGCTTCTCGGAGGAACTGCTCAACGACCTTGCGAACACCCCGCAGCTGCGCGTGGCGGCCCGCACGTCATCCTTCGCCTTCAAGGGCAAGCCCGCGAATGTGCAGGAGATTGCGAACAAGCTTCACGTCCGCGCGGTGCTTGAAGGAAGCGTGCGGGAAGCCGGCGATCGGGTGCGCATCACGGCGCAGTTGATCGATGGGGGCAGCGGCTATCATCTCTGGTCGCAGACCTATGACCGTCAACTCACCGACATTCTCATGGTGCAGGACGAAATCTCGCGGGCGATCGCGGCGGCGCTGACCAACAAGCTGCTTGCGCGCCGTCATCCTGACGGCAGCACTGCCGTGTCTCCGGAAGCATATCGCAAATATCTCTTGGGCAAGTTCTATTGGGATCATCATACGGAAGCGGACAACGAGCGCGCCATCGCGCTCTTCAAGGAAGTCACGACATTGCAGCCGGATTTTTCCGATGGCTTCGCCATGCTGGGTTATGCCCTCCTCGGCAGAAGCCTCGATCCCGCGCGTCCGGACCACGCCATGGCCGTCAGCGTCACGCGCGCGGCGCTCGACCGGGCACTGGCGCTGAACCCCCGCAACGTAACGGCGCTCATCGCCTACATGGACACCGCGCTTTGGGATCAGGACTGGAATGCCGCCGCCGCCTTCGTTCGCCGCATGCAGGGGATCAATCCGCGCAATGTCACGGTCGCCCGCGCCCTTGGCCTTTACTACCAGTTTCTCGGGTTTCCGGAACAGTCGCGCGCCGCCTTCAAACTCGCGACCGAGCTCGATCCGCTTTCGCCGGTCACGTGGGGATCGTTGGCGGTCATCGACGGCATGATGGGACGGAACGACGAAGCCATTGCGGCCGGCAATACCGCGCTCGCACTTGCGCCTGAAGCGCCAGGCGTTCTCGCATGGGTCTGCATTGCGCACGCCGAGCGGCGCGAATTCAACGAGGCGCACAAGCTGATGGCAAGGCTTTACCGAACCGAGGAGGGGCGGTTCTATCAGGGTTGCGCGCAGGAAACGGCGCGCCTGAGCGGCGATCGTGAGAAAGCGCGGCGGATTGTGGAAGAGCGGGTCAAGAACGACCAGGGCGAGCCAGCCTATATGGGCCAGAGCTATCTTCTCGTCGGTGAGTATGACAAGGCCGTGCCGCTGCTGCAGCATGCCTACGAGGTGGGTAACTCCACGCTTTACCTCCTGCCGCTCGATCGCGATACGCCGCGCGACTTTCTTCAGAGCGCGGCGTGGCGTGAGCTGACGCAGCGGCCGCGCTTCCGCGCCTGGCAGGCCGCACATGATGCGGTGGCTGCGTCCTTACGCATGCCGCGCTGATACTTCGGTCGAATTCCAGGTTTTAAAGGCTGTCCGCGCTGAAGGTATCGCATTGCTCCATGTCGCCGTTGGCGAGACCGCGGTTGAACCAGCGCACCCGCTCGGCGCTTGTGCCGTGGGTAAAGGAATCCGGCACCGCGTAGCCGCGCGTTTCCTTCTCGAGCGTGTCGTCGCCCACGGCAGCAGCTGCGCGCAAGCCTTCGTCTACGTCGCCCTGCTGCAAAATCTTGAACTGCGCGTTGGCGTGATACGCCCACACCCCGGCGTAGCAATCGGCCTGCAGCTCGCGGCGCACAGAGTCGCTCTCCGGCCCCGTGCCACCGCCGCCATGCTGCTCGAACGTGCCCAGCAGGTTCTGGATGTGGTGGCCGTATTCGTGCGCGATCACATAGGCCTGCGCGAATTCGCCTGGCGCGCCGAAGCGGTTCGCCAGCTCGTTGAAGAAGGAAAGATCCAGATA
>DATIEM010000140.1:0-20217 GCA_035455725.1 Rhizomicrobium sp.
GGACTATCCCGGCGACCGGCTCGATGTGAAACTGGTTGTCGAGGAAGATGACCTCGAGACGGTGGCGGCGGCAGAGGCTGTCGCTGCAGGTTCGGCATTCGATGTTACCATTGTGCCTCGCGGCGAGCCTCGGACAAAACCACGCGCCTGCAATTACGCCCTCCAATTTGCCCGCGGTGATTTCCTGGTCATCTTCGATGCCGAAGATCGCCCTGAGCCGCATCAGCTAAAGGAGGCAGTCTCTGCGTTTCGACGAATGCCGAAGGAGGTCGCCTGCCTCCAGGCCAGACTTAATTTTTTCAACGCGCGCGAATGCTGGCTCACGAAAATGTTCGCGTTGGATTATGCGCTCTGGTTTGATTTCCTCCTGCCAGGCCTTGATCGGCTCGGAATACCCATGCCGCTCGGCGGCACGTCCAATCATTTCCGGATCTCGGCCCTGAAGGCCATACACGGCTGGGACCCATTCAACGTTACGGAAGATGCCGATCTGGGTATACGTCTCACACGGTTAGGGCTCCGCGTCCGTACGCTTGAGTCCACCACGTATGAAGAAGCGACGAATAAGATTGTTCACTGGGTGCGGCAACGCACGCGCTGGCTGAAAGGCTACATGCAGACCTGGCTGGTCCACATGCGCGACCCCGTGCAACTTTGGCGGAATGCCGGCCCCGGTGGATTCTTTGGCTTTCAGCTTTTCGTGGGAGGAACTGTCCTGTCGGCGCTCCTCAATCCGCTTCTTTGGCTGATTTTCGTGTTGTCATTTTTCATCGACCTGCCTCTGCCGATGTTCTCAGGCGCGACACAGTCCATTTCAGGACTTGGGCTGCTGATGGGCAATGCATTGTTCGCGTACTTGGCCATGCTCGGTCCCTACCGGCGCAACTGGCTGGATCTTTCGCCCTATGCGCTGCTGGTTCCGGTGTACTGGCTGTTGATATCCGTGGCTGCATATCGGGCACTTTGGCAACTCGCGCTGAACCCGTGGCATTGGGAGAAAACCCCGCACGGTCTTAGCCGCATGAGCGTGGCGGGATTTTCCTCGTGAGCTTGTATTGGGTGAGTACTGCAGCGTTTCTCATTGTCTTGTGTGCCGTTCTTACGGCGCGGCTGCGTGCATCTCATTTTCGCTGGCCAGAGGCGATGGGGATCGCCGTGCTGGGATTGGCGCAGCCCGCATATGTAGAACATGACGCACTGCGTGCAGGACTTCTTGCGCTAGCTGCGTACGCTGTAACTGCGTCCGGGCAAGCCTTTGTCGAGCTGCAGGATCCCAAACGAATAGTATTCTTCGGAGGCTCTCTGGCCGGAGCGCAGCTTGCAAACCCCATATGGGGCATCCTCACATCATTGGCGCTTCCGCTTGTAGTCAGAAGGTCACTACCGACTTTGGAGCCTGCCCGGCTTGCCGGCCTCTATATCTCACTGTTTTTTATTCCAGCTTTGATGGCCATCACGCTGGCGGGGCTGGCCTTCGCAGGACAAATGCACCTTCCACATTGGCCTGTTCGGGCCCGGTACCCGATGCTTGAGACCGAAGGGCATGTGTTGAACATCGTCATGCTTACGCTGCCGCTTCTGCTAGCTGCGAAATTGAGAAGCGCGAAGGGTGCAACTGTCGTGACAATTGCGGTTTGCGCTATTATGGCCGGAAGCAGTACCGTGATCGAGCTGCTCGGCTTTGAATCGGCCACCTTTCGCCTGCAATACGGTGCTGCGATGGCGGTCCTTACAATTCTTCTTGTGAGCGGCTGGAATGAGGACCGCGGGCGTTTCCGCTTTGCCGTTCTTGCGGTGGCTGCCAGTCCGATCCTTTGCTGGATCCTGAGATCTGTCGATTTGCGAGCGGCGCATGTTTAGGCGCAGCGAGGCTCAGCGTTGGTTCGGCTATACCTTGTTCATACTTTTAGCGGCTGGCTGGATCGCTCCCGCAACAGGCGGAGCCTGGACCTTGCCGGCGGGTGACACGCAGATCATTTCCGGGGCGATCTACAGCACAGCGACTGCCAGTTTTGACGATTCTGGGGGGACCGTGCCCACGCTCTATCGAAAAATTCTGCTGCAGTCGTATGCAGAGCATGGGTTGACGGACGATCTCACGCTTGTTCTTGCCCCCGAATACGCGATCGCTACGGAAGGCGGTCCAGGTCGCCCAACCATCAAGGCCGATGATTTCGCTGTTCAGGGCGGGCTGCGGTATTTGCTCACGGATGCCATTGGCATCTTGTCCGTGCAGGGTTCATACAAAACCGCAGGGGCATTCGACATGTCGGTTTCCGTAAACCATGACTCCGGCAGCGAACTCGAGCTCCGGTTGCTCTATGGCAGAAATTTCAAATTGTTCGACCGGGACTGGTACGCGGATGCCGAGATCGCCCAACGTTGGATCGCGGGCGCGCGCCCCGACGAAACGCCGATCGATCTGACACTCGGGTTGCACTGGTCAGAAAAGCTCACTTTCATGGCCCAGAGCTTCAATATTGTGGCCGCCGGCAACGGCGAACCGCCATATCGCTACTACCGCTCCCACAAGATCGAAATGGCGGTGCTGCAACGCCTTTGGAAGGGTGTCTATCTGGAAAGCGGCGCCTATTTTTCGCCCTTTGGCCAGAATGCGCTGGTCGAGCGCGGCGTCGATGCGTCGTTGTGGGTTTATTTCTAGGTTTTCATCGCCCCTCCATCTGCGTAAAATGCCGCAAGGAGCACATCCGAGGTGTTCCAAAAACAACAGCAAGACTAGGGGGTTCACAATGAAAAAGACTGTTCTCCTTGCCGGCGCCGCCCTGGCGCTCTGCGCCACCGCGGCCATGGCGGCCAGGGATGATTTCGACCGCGCAGACCTGGGACGGAAGTGGGTCGTGCCGTTCGGCCGCCTCTACATCAACAACAATCAGCTGCAGGGCGATACCGGTTCGCTCGGCTACGACAAAAAGTCCAGCGCCGATTCAACCGTCAGCGCGACTATGTACATAAACAGCACCGACCTGGAGTACGGCGCGGTGGCATCGGGCGATATCGCCTCCGGCAACAACGCCTTTGCCAAACTCCAGAGCCAGAATGGGGATGGCTTATTCGAGTACGGCGGCCTCTATGTCGGCAACAATGGCGGCGGCGATTTCTTTGCGCTGGATAAGCCGGTGGGTAGCGGATCCATCGTGACGCTTACGATGTGTGGCACGGTGGCAACCATGACAATCAAGGCGCCGGACGGAAGCAAGCAGAAGTACAGCTACGATTATGGAACTTCGTTCCCCACCGGCGGCGGCCTGGGAACATACGGCGCGGTCTCGCTCGACAACTACAAGAGCAAGACGGGCGGCTGCGCCGATGCGATCGGCGCCAAAGTGCTCCATGGCTCGACTGCCAAGGATCCGACGCTTTCGAAATAAACCTGCAGACCAGAGCGGTCATCATCCGCACCGGAGGCGATCCGGTGCGGGTGACCTCTATTGGTGTCGCGGACTCAGCTGCGCCAATTGCGGTGTATCGTTTGCAGCCGGATTGGCGGCGGTCGCGCGGAATTCGGCGGCAGCCCGTTCCGCCTCAGCGAGGTCGGTCGGATTCAGCTGCGTCTTGAGCGCCTCCATTCGCGCGCGGGATTCTTCGTCGTTCTGGCCAGCAGCCAGGGCATACCACCTATATGCGTTTACCAGGCTCTGCTTCACGCCCAGGCCCCGCTCGAAGAGCACACCCAGATTGAATTGCGAATTGACGACCCCCAGCTGGGCGGCTTTGGTGAACCACCGCGCCGCTTCTGCATAATCCTGGGGCGTGCCGTGCCCTTGCGCATAGGCAACTCCTAACGCGTGCATGGCCTTGCGGTTACCATGCGTCGCGGCAGCTTCGTACCAGCGGACTGCCGCAGTCGGGTCGGAGCGCACGCCGTCGCCGTGTTCGTACAGATTGCCCAGCCAATATTGGGCAACAGGGTCGCCCAGCTCGGCAGCGCGACCGATGAACAGCGCTGCCTTCGGCTGGTCTGCGGTGACCCCCGCGCCGTGCAGATAATTCAACCCGAGCAGCAGCGCGGCATCACGATTGCCGCCTTCAGCCAGCGTGCCTAGCATTGCTTGTGGGTGGATCTCTCGGTGTACCGACGCGCGAAAGGGTTTTGCGGCCGTGCGAGCCGAAGGCTCCGCGGCATTTGGCCGGACTGTCTGGAACACGACCTGCATGTTGCGGCCGTGTGCTTCGCCGAGCATGAAGGCTGTGAACGCACCGAGCACCAAAGCGCTTAGAAAGGTGCAAGCGGCAATGAGCCAATGTCGGCGCTGGACCGAAACACGAAAGCGCAACCAACTCCGCTGTTTGGAACTTTGCAATTTGGTGCGAAGCAGTTGCATGCCTGCAAGCGTTGCGGCAGCCGACGCCGCGCGCTCGGCTGCGTCGCGGTACGCGTCCTCGCTTCCACCGGAAGAAGCGGCAGCCGTTTCATCTGTCGCGCCAGGTGGCATGGCCGGCGCCGTGTTAGCGCGAGCCTTTGCACTGGCGGCCTGGTCGCGGCGTGCCGACTCCAAAATTTCAACACGGGTGGCGGTGTCATTGATGGCCATGCGCAGCTCGGACGTTATGGAGCGCTGGCGGCGCTCCGCCTCTTCGGCGCGCTGCTTCAATGTGGCCAACATATCCTTGTGCTGGCGCTCGAATGTCTCCATGCGATCGAACAAGGCTCTCATGCTCTCTTCAGAGAGCGTCACGGCACGGGCAGCATTGGCTTCGGCCTGTTTCAGCCGGCTCTCCAGTTCCTCTCCCGCGATCTGAAAACGCCGAGTATGGTGCTCCACGGGCAGATTGGCGTGAGCCGTGATCTCTCCCTCAAGAGTGGCGGCCTGCAGAGAGTTCGTCCGGGGATCTTCCTTCGGGTTTTCCGCTCCTTCTCTTGGGTAAGCCCAATCTTCTGCCAGTACCAAAGGGGAGGGCTCCGGATCGGCAGGGTGCAGTCTTTCCCGCATGGCGCTGGCAAGCATCGAAAGATCGTCGGCGATGATGGCCAGGACGAGGTCCTCCTTATTGCGGAACAGGCCGAAGATGGTGGAAGGATTCAATGCGGCTTCTGCTGCTACGGAGGAGAGCGAAAGATTGGCCACGCCATCCCTCGCGGCCGACCTGCGGCCGGCGTCCAGGACTGCGGATCGCACGGCACTGTGCTTGGCGAGACGCGATTGTGCCGCTGCTTCGGCTTCGGGCATACCCAACATCCGGCTAAACGCCGCGGGATTAAGGCTCACAAGGGGTTAAGGACCGCTTTCTCGCTGGGCCGAAACTCCGGATTCTTCCACGGAACCCGTGAATTTCGCATTCATTAAAGGTTCAGCGGCGTACCTCGAAGCTGTGCGCAAGAACCTCGCAAGGAAACATTGAGATGAGATCTCAGACTATCTTAGTTGCTGGCTTGGTGCTGGGCGGCTCGCTTGCCGCAGGCGCGGCGCTCGCCCAAGATAACATGCACGCGCGTGTGCGGGTCGCGCCGCCTCACCGCGCACCAACCGTTCACGTCGACCGGCTGGACCGAATTCCACCAGGTGTGAGATTGCGCGCTGCTCCGGGCCGGGTGAGCGTTCGGGTCAATCCGTTCCGCGCCCATCTGGGTTGGCGGGTTTCGCAGTTCGGACCGCGCGAGCGGGCGACGTGGACACACGGCCGGTGGTGGCACGGACGGCACAATGGCCGCTTCGGCTGGTGGTGGTGGGCGGATGGCGGTTGGTATTTCTACAACGCGCCAGTCTATCCGTACCCGGATTATGTCTCGGAATACGTTTATGAGGAGCCCACAGCCGACTACGGCGACTACTGGTATTATTGCCGCGATCCGGAAGGCTATTACCCGTATGTGAAGCGCTGCTACGGCTCTTGGGAGCCAGTGCCTGCTCAACCCGAAGGCGGTTACGATCAGGGCGGCCCTGGCTATGACCAGGGTGGCTCCGGCTACGATCAAGGCGGTGGCCCGGACGAGGATCAGATGGGCGCGGACGACTATGGTCCGCCAGATCAAGGTCCCGACGATGAGCAAGGTCCGCCTGACGACGACCAGGGACCTCCACCGCCGCGATAAGGGTTATGGGGAGCGCCGCTGGAAACAGCGGCGCTTCTTTTCAGGCAGGCCGGGGAACCATCTTCCCGCGTGGATGGCGCGCGCGTTCCCAGCGCATGAGTCCCAGAATAACAGCGGTCGTCGCTACGTAGGCGATGAGCTGCGCACCGTCCGGAGCGGCAGTGTATCCCACCAGCGTATGCAGCATTTTGCCAATGATGGCAGTGATGCCTTCGCCGCCGTCCGGCAACAGCCATGAGGTGTCCCAAAGTGAGCGCGTCAATATGTTCAGATAGCCGCCATTCTGGAGGAAGAGCACAGCTTGCGACGCCATGCCCGCGGCCAGCAAGGTGATCAACCAGGCGGTGGTGCGAAAAAGTTTGCCCGGGGGAATTGCCAGAAGGCCAAAATACATCAGCGCGGATACTGCCGCTCCGCCCGCAAGACCGAGGAGACCGCCTGTCAGCATCGAAATAGGCGTCGTGCTTTGGCCGATGCCATAGAGGAAGAGCACGACCTCGGAGCCCTCGCGCAGAACCGCCACTCCGACCACGACGGCCAAAGCGGCCAATGACCGTTCGCCAGCCGATACTGCGGCACCCATGGTCTTCATATGGCGCGCCATCTCGCGGCCGTGGCCGGCCATCCAGACGTTGTGCCAGGCCAGCATTGCGACCGCGAGAAGGAGAATGCTGGCGTTGAACAGCTCTTGGCCGGCGCCCGAAAACAAATTGGCGATTTGACCGGCAAACGCTGCGACTACGCAGGCGCCAAGCACGCCGGCGCCAACTCCGAAGGAAATCCAGCGGCCGCGGAAACGGACACTCGTGGTCGCGGCGAGAACGATTCCGACGATCAGTCCGGCTTCGATGACTTCACGGAAAACAATGATGAGGGCTGCAAGCATCGGTTAGTCTGCCACCACCACGCCGCGGGCCGTGTCCGCGTGATATTCGCCTATAAAAGGGTAGCGGCCAGGTGAAAGCGGACGAATCCGGACGCTGCCGGTTTCTCCTCCGGGGACCACCTTCTCGACCTTCAGGGATGTGGAATCGAACTCCTCCGCGGCGCCGTCCTGATTGCTGAGCGTAATCAGCGCTGGCTCATTCGCCTTCACGTGAATTTCCGCCGGAGTGAACCGGTGATCTTTCAGGGTCACCGGAATGCCGGGACTCTCGTTGCCGCAGGCGGCCAAGGCGACCAGCAAGCCAGCGGGAAATATCATCAGACGCGAAAACATACTCAATCTCCGGAAACGCAAAACCGCCCGGTAGACATATAATCGCGACTCATTCTCAATTTCAAGTCCTCGTCCTACGGGAGATCGGCGCGAGTAAATTCCTGGCAACGCCGCTTAGGTGATCTTTCCCGGTCGAGATCGTCTGACACAGTGGTGCCGGCTGAGGGACTCGAACCCCCGACCCCCTGATTACAAATCAGGTGCTCTACCAACTGAGCTAAGCCGGCTTTTTTCCTCTATGACTTTATCTGGCGGGGAGGTCCAGTCGGCTGCAACGAGCGGCTTGCAGATCAGGCCGCCAGGCGCTCGCGCCGGCGACGCTTTTTCTTGCGCTTCCCGGCTCGCCATCGCCGATGCTCCGCCTGGCCCGCTGCTTTGATGTCATGCTTGCGCAGCATCTCTTCGCGTTCCGTTGCAAGCCACGCTGCCGGATCACCCTCATACATATGCTGCAGAAACACCGAAAAGCGGTTTTTGAGGCTGCTCTTCTGTTCCTCATCCAGTTCGGTGAGAAATCTCTGCCGCAGGCCCTTGTTTTTCTGGGTGAAAGCCCGCTCGAATGCATGTTGTTTGGCGCGCTCGCGGTCAGAGGCAATGTTCAGAATGCCCTCGAGTTGTTCGATGGCTGCGTCGGGAGAGAAGGCGACAACGTCATACTCCAAAGTCACAGCGTTCCTTAGCGCAGCCCACCTGGTGAATTTCAAAATCTGGCTGCTGACCTCGTTTGCAGCCCTTTGCAGATCGGTCAGTCGCGAAAACTCCTTTCGACCTGTTTCTCTGGCCTGTTCTGCCGCATCGATGAGCGAGAGGCAGATGTCACGCGGGTCACGCCAGGAAATAATGACCTGCAGCTGTCCGCAAAGTTGAAGTTCCTCAAGGTGCCGAAATAGCGGAAGCGGCAGGCCGGCATGTGTCTTGACGGCGATCCGTCGGTCGCCGATCGCCGAAATCAGGTGATCGATCCGTTGCAGCGTCAACGGCTGGATATAGTTCACATTGTGCCCAGGATTGACCACCTCGTCTGGAAGGCGCTGTTGGGGGTGACCGGCGCTTTCCAGCATTCCCTTGATCAGTTCGAAGGTCAGTGTGCTTCCAGACTTGGTTATGCCGTAACACAGCACGAGCACGATTGGTTTTTCCTGTTTGAGACTGCAGCTTGATAGGTCAGGGGGTGTGGAGTCGGCGTGTTTAGCGGGCGGAGGCTTTGGCCGCAACACCGCTGGAAGACCGCCGGCAACCCATCCTACGTTGCCCGTTTCATCTTGTTAAACTTCTGGTTAGAACCAGGAATATGGCCAAACGCGTCCTCGTCACCAGCGCGCTTCCCTACATCAACGGCATCAAGCATCTCGGCAATCTGGTAGGCTCGATGCTGACCGCCGACGTGTTCGCGCGGTTCCAGCGCGCGCGCGGTCGCGAGACGCTGTTCATTTGCGCAACAGATGAGCACGGTTCGACAACAGAGTTGGCTGCCCTCGAAGCCGGCCAGGATGTCGCCACATTCTGTGCCGAACAGCACGCCGCTCAGGCGGACGTGTGCCGCCGGTTTGGCCTTTCATGGGACTATTTCGGCAGGTCCTCCAATTGGCCCAACCAGGAGCTGACTCAGCACTTCGCGCGGGAGCTGTGGAAGAATGGCTTTCTCGAACTGCGCACGACAAAGCAGATCTATTCCAATGTAGACGGCCGATTTTTGCCGGATCGCTACATTGTGGGTACCTGTCCGCACTGCGGTTACACCGCTGCGCGGGGCGATCAGTGCGAGAACTGCACCCGTGTGCTCGATCCCGCCGATCTCATCGAGCCCCGTTCCGCGATTTCGGGATCGGCAGAGCTTGAAATCCGGGATTCCACCCACCTGTTTCTCAAACAGTCGCATTTCGTCCCTCAACTTCGCGAGTGGATCCAAAGCAAGCATGATTGGCCGGTGCTCGTCACCTCCATCGCCCACAAATGGCTTGACGAGGGACTCCATGACCGCGGCATCACCCGGGATGTGCAGTGGGGGGTGCCCGTACCCGACGACATCGGCGATGGCCAGCTGAAGGGGAAAGTCTTCTACGTCTGGTTCGATGCCCCGATCGAATATATTGGTGCCACCTGGGAGTGGGCGGAGGCGAAGGGCCGCGGCGACGAATGGAAAAGGTGGTGGCTCGGGGAGGCGGCGGAGGACGTCGCCTACCACCAGTTCATGGGCAAGGACAACATCCCCTTCCACACTGTGGGTTTCCCGGTCACGATTTTGGGGGTGCGTCCGCAAGAAAAATGGAAGCTTGTCGATTACCTGAAAGGCTTCAACTACATCAATTACTACGGCGGGAAGTTCTCGACATCCCAAAAGCGCGGCGTGTTCATGGACACGGCGCTCGAAATCCTGCCCGCGGATTACTGGCGCTACTATCTCATTGCGAATGCACCGGAAGGTTCGGACGCGAATTTTACCTGGGATCACTTCGCGGGCGTTGTGAATAAGGATTTGGCCGATGTGCTAGGCAATTTCGTCAATCGCATTACCCGCTTCTGCGTGTCGCGGTTCGACGCCAAAGTGCCTGCGGAGGGCGACTACGGCCCAGAAGAGCACGCGCTGATCAATGAGCTGCAAGATCGGGTCGGCAAATACGCCCAGCAATTTGAGGCCGTCGAGTTTCGAAAAGCTGCTTCTGAGCTGCGAGCGATCTGGGTCGCCGGCAACGAGTATCTGACGCGCGCCGCTCCGTGGAGTGCGATCAAGACCGATCGTGCCCGCGCGGCCGCCGCGGTGCGGCTCGGGCTAAATCTCGTACACACCTTCGCTCATCTGTCGTGGCCGATCATGCCCGCCACAGCACGCCAAATTCATGAGTCCATTCAGCCGGTTGCCGGCAACGCTGACGTGATCCCCTGGCCAGAGGGGCCGATGAAGGCGGAGCTGGACCAACTCCACGCGGGCCAACCGATCCATGCCCCCGAAGTATTGTTCGCCAAAATAACGGATGAACAGATTTCCGCCTGGACCGAACGCTTCGGCGGACTACAGGAATAGCTAAACGCGTACCCAGCCTTCCGGCCGCAGCGCTTCCAAGGGCGAGAACTTCGCTTTGTAATCCATCTTGGGGCTGCCTTTGATCCAGTAGCCAAGGTACACAAAAGGCAAATTGCGCCGGCGCGCTTCCGCAATATGATCCAGAATCATGTGCGTTCCGAGACTGCGGGAAATCTCGCCCGGATGGTAGAAGCTGTACACCATCGAGAGCCCGTCGCGCAGCACATCAGTCAATGCGCAGGCCAGAAGCGGTCCTGGCGCATCGCCGCGAGGCAAACCCCGGTATTCTACCAGATGGGTTTCCACCGGTGTCTCCTCGACCATCGCGACATAGTCGAAAAGACCCATGTCCGACATCCCGCCGCCGGCGTGACGGGAGTCCAGATAGGTGCGCAGCAGAGCGAACTGTTCGCGTGTGGCTTCGGCATTGACCTGGTGCCGGATGACGTCTGCGTTGCGCTTCATCATCCGACGCTGGCCGCGCGAGGTGATGAAATCCTTCGCGACGATCCGCACTGACACGCACGCGGCGCACCCATCGCAGGCCGGCCGGTAGGCAATCATCTGGCTGCGACGAAAACCGGAATGCGTCAAAGCTTCATTCAGTTGCTGGGCAAGCGTTCCGGTCAGGCGCGCAAATAGCTTCCGCTCCACGCGCCCTGGCAAATAGGGGCAGGGTGCCCCAGGGGTGAGGAAAAACTGCGGCAGGCGAGCTGTGCGTTGATCGGTCACGGGATGGGCGCCATGGCTGAGGCCAGCACTATGCCAACGAATTTTCCGCCGAAGCCAGACGAAAATGAATGTGATGGCTTCAGTCGACTGGGGGGTTGAGGATTTAGTAACGTCGCTTATATTATCTCTGCTTAGGAGAGATTCGCATGAACCAGTCCTTCGAGCGGGATGTCCTCATCGTGCTACATGACGTGGCTCGGCTTCTGCGCACGCGCTTTGACCAGCGCGCCAGGGCCCGCGGCATGACCCGCGCGCAATGGGTCATCCTGGCCAGGCTCTCCCGACAGCCGGGGCTCTCCCAGAACGAACTCGCCGCCATTTGTGAGGTCGAACCGATCACCGTCGGCCGGTTGGTGGACCGGCTGGAAGCGCGTGGCCTCGTGGAGCGTTGCCCGGACCCTGCGGACCGCCGCATCAACCGGCTGCACCTGCTTCCAGCGGCGCAACCGATCCTTGAAGAAATCACTTCTTACAAGGAAGCCCTGAACACCGAACTTCTGGATGGAGTCGACGAGAAGGGGCGCGACGCGCTCCTGGATACGCTCCTCCACATCAAGAACAAACTCACGGCGCAACCGGAGCTTTCGCGCGCCAAGGCTGTTGGAGAGTAGCTATGGCTGTTTCACACACGGCGATCGGGTCTGAATACGCGCCGGCGAACCGCGGGGCCGCGCGGCCCGGTTTCATCGCGCGTTTGCGCGAGGATCGCGCAGCCCTCCGGCGCGTGCTGATGATCGGCGGCGTGGTTCTGGTGGCGATTGTCTCGCTTGCCTTCTACCTCATGGGCGGCCGTTATGTTTCGACTGATGATGCTTACGTCCAGGCAGCCAAGCTGATGGTCTCCACCGACGTTTCCGGTCTTGTCCAGGACGTCGATGTGCGTGAAGGCCAGCACGTCAGAAAAGGCCAGGTTCTGTTCCGGCTGGATCCACGGCCCTTCCGCATTGCGCTGGCGAACGCCAAGGCGCAACTCGCGCAAACAGCGCTCAACGTGAAATCCATGCAGGAGGACTATCAGCGGATGCTGCGCGACGTGGATGCGCAGCGCGCGCAGGTCGAATTGGCGCAGCGCAATTACACGCGCTACGCGGGGCTGCTGAAGGCCAATGCGATTGCCGCCGCGAGCTATGATCAGGCGCGGCTCGGCTTGGCCAGCGCCCAGCAGCAGCTTGGCGCTCTTCAGCAGACCGCGGCGACGCAGCTCGCAAAGCTGGGCGGCAGTGCCAACGGGCCGGTGGAGCAGAATCCGCAGTACCAGCAGGGTGCAGCGCAAGTGCGCGAAGCGCAGCGGCAGCTCGATCACGCCGTGGTGCGCGCGCCGTTCGACGGCATCGTCAGTGAGGTGGACGCCCTGCAGCCCGGCACACTCGTGATCTCAGCAATGTCGGCCTTCACTACCACCAGCGCCGTTGGACTTGTCAGCGGCAAAAAGGTCTGGGTGGAAGCGCAGATGAAGGAAACCGACCTCACCCATGTGCACAACTATTCGCCTGTGACCTTCACGATCGACACCTATCCCGGCGTCAGGTGCAACGCTCACGTGGATGCGATCAGTCAGGGGACCGGCAGCGCGTTCTCAGTGCTTCCTGCCGAGAACGCCAGCGGCAATTGGGTCAAGGTTGTGCAGCGGATTCCTGTGCGGGTGAAGATCGACAATTGTCCCGGCGATCCGGCGCTGCGTGCAGGCATGAGCGTGGAAGTCAGCGTCGATACGGGCAAGCGCCGTTGGCAGCGCCTGCTGGGCGACTAGGGTTCGCCGCATGACGCGCGCGGTTGGCGCCTCCTACGAGGTTTATGAGAGCAAGCTGGAGCTCACCATCGTGATGCTCTGCTCGATGGCCGGCACGCTGATGCAGGCCCTCGACTCGACAATTGCAAACGTGGCGCTGCCGTACATGCAGGGTAGTCTGGCCGCTTCGCGCGACCAGATCACCTGGGTCCTGACTTCCTACATCGTATCTTCCGCGATCATGACAGCGCCCGTGGGCTGGCTGGCCTCACGGTTCGGCCGCAAGAATCTGGCGATTGTCTGTATATCTGGCTTCACCATCACCTCGATGATGTGCGGCGCCGCGCAGAATCTCGAGCAGATGATCCTATTTCGGATCCTGCAGGGCGCTTTCGGCGCAGCGCTTTCGCCACTCTCGCAATCGATCATGCTCGATCTCTATCCACCCCAGAAGCGGGGCACGGTCATGGCGATCTGGGGAATGGGCGTGATGGTCGGTCCGATCCTGGGTCCCACGCTCGGCGGTTACCTGACAGACGTTTATTCGTGGCGCTGGGTCTTTTATGTGAACGTGCCTTTCGGTCTGGCTGCGACGCTCGGCATCTGGCTCTTTCTCCGTGATACGCAGCGGCATGAAAATATCGGTTTCGACTGGACCGGTTTCGGCGTGCTCGCGGTGGGCCTTGGCGCGCTGCAGCTGATGCTGGACCGCGGCACCTCGCAGGATTGGTTCGGCTCCGGTGAGGTGATCGCCGAAGCGGTGATCGCGGCGCTCGGCTTCTATCTGTTTGTCGTTCACATGCTCACCTCCGAGCGGCCATTCATCCCTCGCGCGGTTTTTACCGACCGCAATTTCGTCTCGGCCCTGTTCCTGATGTTCGCATTGGGACTCGTCCTCCTGGCAAGCTCTGCCTTGCTGCCGCCGTTCTTGCAAAATTTGGCGGGCGATTCCGTGAGCGAGACCGGGCTGCTGCTGGCGCCGCGCGGACTTGGCACCATGTTCGCCATGATGTTTGCCGGACGGTTGGCATTTCGCCTTGATGCGCGCTACCTCATGGCGGGCGGCACAGTGCTGCTTTTGTGGTCACTGTGGGAGATGTCCAGCTGGACCCCGGATATTTCAACCCATCAGCTGGTCGTCACCACGTTCGTGCAGGGGATCGGCATGGGATTCATCTTTGTGCCGATGAATCTGGTCGCGTTTGCGACCCTGCCCGCCGTTTATCGCACCGACGGCGCCGCCCTCATCAATCTTATCCGCAATGTCGGTATGGCCGTCGGTGTTTCACTGACGACGACGATACTGGCTTCAGGCATCCAGACCGCGCATTCCCAGCTGGCTGAACACGTGACGCCATTCAATCGGGCCCTGGGCGTGAATGCACCCAGCATGATGTGGAATCCGCAGCTGCCGTTTGGACTGCAGCAGCTGAACGGTGTGATCGAATACAACGCGCAGGTGATCGCCTATGCGAACGACTTTCTCTTCATGTTCCTGACCAGCGTGCCCGCGCTACTGGTCATTTTCCTCATGAAGAAGCCGAAGCTCGGCGGGCAGCAACCGCCGATCGAAGCAGCCGTGGAATAACTGGTGCGAGCCGGCTGAACTGCTAATGATTGCGCATCTGGCTGAGCCGCTGCTGGTCGCGCAGTTCCTGCCGGAGGTGTTCCCGCTCGGCGAGCCAGGCCTGAACCGGGCGGCAATCCGCACGCATGATCAGAATGCCTTCATGCTCGGGGTAGACGCAAAGCATCTGCCTTTGCGGATCGTAACCGGCCGGCTGGGCAAGGTTGCCGGCATAACCGTCGGCGGCGAGTGTGGCCGCGGGAGCGAGTAAAGCGGCTCCAGCGAGTGCTGCGAAGATCAGAGTGCGCATGTCGAACGCTCCTGAGTGACGGTCGCGAGTCTTTGCCGCCGGAGAGAAACAATCAAGCCGATTCCGATCACGCCCGCTTGAGAAAGCGAAGAGTCACGGGGACGTGAGACTTCAGCGGAGCTGCAGCGCGCGAGCCGCTTCTGGGGCGAAATAGGTGAGAATGCCGCTTGCGCCGGCGCGTTTGAAAGCGATGAGGCTTTCCAACATCACCCGCTGCCCATCGAGCCAGCCTCGCTCCGCCGCCGCTTTCAACATCGCGTACTCGCCGGAGACCTGATAGGCGAAGGTTGGAACCCCGAACGTCTCTTTTACGCGGCGGACCACATCGAGGTAGGGCATCCCCGGCTTAACCATCACCATGTCGGCGCCTTCGGCAATATCAAGGGCGATTTCGCGCAGCGCTTCATCGCTATTGGCCGGATCCATCTGATACGTGCGTTTGTCGCCTGTCAGGCTGTTGGCCGAACCGACCGCGTCGCGAAACGGGCCATAAAAGGCCGACGCGTATTTGGCCGCGTACGCCATGATCAGGGTGTTCCTGAAGCCGTTCGCTTCCAGCGCCTGACGAATGGCCGCAACGCGGCCATCCATCATATCCGACGGAGCGATAATATCGCAGCCGGCTTCCGCCTGAATGAGCGCCTGCTTCACCAACACCTCGATCGTTTCATCATTCGCAACGTCGTTGTCGATCAACAGTCCATCGTGACCGTGCGAGGTGTAGGGATCGAGCGCCACATCGCAGAGCACGCCGATCTCCGGCACCGCGCGCTTGATGGCGCGCACCGCCCGGCAGACGAGATTGCTGTCGTTGAGGGCTTCGCGCCCGTCGGACGTCTTCAGCGCGTGGTCGGTGTATGGAAAAAGCGCAACCACCGGAATTTCAAGTTTTGCCGCCTGTTCGGCCGCGGCAACCGCCTGATCCACTGACAAACGTTCAATGCCGGGCATGGAAGCGATCGGGTCGCGGCGCTTCTCGCCGTCGATCACAAACAGCGGCCAGATCAGGTTGGCCGGCGAAAGCGTGCTTTCGGCAACCAGCCTGCGGGTCCAGTCATGCCGGCGCAGGCGGCGCATCCGGATAGCCGGAAATAGGGGCTGAGGTGCGACCATCGAAAATCTCTACTGAATGAGACGGTAGGCAAGCAAGGCGACCGGCTTTGCAACCCGAATAAGCGGCGCTAAGTGTGGCCCGCATTCCCACCAGGGCCGGAGCATGGATTTTGAGCTGAACGAAGACCAGCGGGCCATCGAAGAAGCCGCCCGGCGATTTGCGGCGGACCGGCTGGCGCCGAATGCCGCCGAATGGGACGCTACCGAGCATTTTCCCGTGGATGTGATGCGGGAAGCCGCAGCGCTTGGCTTTGCCAGCATCTACATCAAAGGCGACGTGGGCGGCTCGGAAATGTCGCGGCTCGATGCCGCGATCATCTTCGAAGAGCTGTCGGCGGGGTGCACATCGACCGCGGCGTTTCTTTCCATCCACAACATGGCGTCCTGGATGATCGACCGCTTCGCCAATGACGAACAGCGGCGCCGCTTTCTGCCGAAGCTTGTCACCATGGAGCATATCGCGAGCTATTGCCTGACGGAGCCTGGTTCCGGCTCGGATGCCGCGGCGCTGAAAACCCGCGCAGCGCGCGATGGCGCTCATTACGTGCTTAACGGCTCCAAAGCTTTCATCTCCGGCGCGGGCACATCCGACGTTTACGTCTGCATGGTGCGCACCGGCGAGGACGGCCCCAAAGGCATCTCCTGCGTCGTGGTGGAAAAAGGAATGGCAGGACTTTCCTTCGGCAAGAAGGAACGGAAGATGGGCTGGAACAGCCAGCCCACGGCGCTGGTGAATTTCGACAATTGCCGCGTGCCGGTCGCCAACCGGATTGGCGCGGAAGGGGAGGGGTTTCGCATTGCCATGATGGGGCTGGATGGCGGCCGCATCAATATCGGCGCCTGTTCGGTCGGCACCGCGCGCGCGGCGCTGGAGGAGGCCAAAGCCTATGCCATGGATCGCAAACAGTTCGGCAAGCGCATCGCCGAGTTCCAGGCGTCGCAATTCAAGCTGGCCGACATGGCGACGGAGCTGGAAGCGGCGCGGCTGATGATCCGCAATGCCGCTGCCGCACTCGATCGCCGCGACCCGCGTGCGACGATGCTGTGCGCCATGGCCAAGCGCTTTGCGACGGACACCGGCTTCAACATCGCCAACAGTGCCCTGCAGCTGCACGGCGGCTATGGTTACCTCAAGGACTTCGCTGCGGAACGCCATGTGCGCGACCTGCGCGTTCATCAAATCCTCGAAGGCACCAACGAGATAATGCGGGTGATCATTGGGCGCGAGATGTTCCGCCAATGAACGATGTGCTGTTCGAGCAGCGCGGCGCGCTCGGCCTCATCACGCTGAACCGCCCGAAGGCGCTGAACGCGCTTACGCGCGACATGTGTCTCGCCACGAACGCGCAGCTTGCGGCGTGGGCGCGAGATGATGGCATCAAGACCGTGGCCATCCGAGGCACGGGCGAGCGGGCTTTTTGCGCGGGCGGCGACATTCGCACGCTCTACGATGCAGGGAAGGCCGGCGCGCCAGAGGCGCTCAAGTTCTATCGCGATGAGTACCGCCTGAACGCGGCGATCAAGCATTTTCCCAAGCCTTACGTGGCGCTCCTGCACGGCATTGTTATGGGCGGCGGGGTCGGTGTTTCGGTGCACGGCAGCCATCGCGTTGCGAACGAGACGGTGATGTTCGCCATGCCGGAGACGGGGATTGGGCTCTTCCCAGATGTGGGCGGCAGTTATTTCCTGCCGCGCTGCCCCGGAGAGCTGGGCATATATCTGGCCCTCACGGGCGCGCGGCTGACCACGGCCGATACACTTTACGCCGGCGTGGCCACGCATTTCGTGCCGGCGAGAGACACGGAAGCCCTGCTTTCTGCGCTGGAAGCGGGAACCGATCCGGATATGGCATTGCGCTCGTTTTCCGAAACTCCGGCCGAGCCACAGCTCGCCAGTGTCCGCGAAGCCATCGATCGCACATTCGCGGAAGACTCGCTGGACGGCATTCTGGCCGCCCTGGAAGCGGATGGCGGAGAATGGGCCGTGAAAACGCTTTCAACTTTGCGCGGCAAATCGCCCACCAGCCTGAAGATCACATTTCTGCAGATGCGCGAGGGCGCGCGGCTCAGCTTCGATGACTGCATGCGCATGGAGTTCCGCCTGGTCAGTCGCGTGATGGCCGGCCATGACTTTTATGAGGGCGTGCGCGCTGCGATCATCGACAAGAACAATGCTCCCCGATGGAACCCGGCCGCGCTTGCGGACGTCTCAAGTGCCGAAATCGAGAGCTATTTTGCCCCGCTGGGCGCAGGCGAGCTAACGTTGGATGAACGGAGGACTGGATGAGCCGGATCGCATTTATCGGCGTGGGCAATATGGGCGGCCCCATGGCCCGCAACCTGGTGAAGGCGGGCCACGACGTCATGGTGTTCGACCTCAGCGCCGCCGCGGTGGAGGCGGTGGTGAACGCTGGGGGAAGGCGCGCAACCAGCGCGAACGAAGCCGCGCGCGACGCCGAAACGATCGTCACCATGCTGCCGGCTGGACAGCACGTGCGCAGCATCTATTTGGACGAGGGATTGCTGGCCAGCGCCCACAAAGGCGCTCTTCTCATCGACTCCTCCACGATCGACATCGACTCCGCCCGCGCGGTACATGCGGCGGCGCAGAAAGCCGGCTTTGATTTCCTTGATGCGCCGGTCTCGGGCGGCGTGGGCGGCGCGGAAGCCGGCACGCTCACCTTCATGTGCGGCGGCACCGACAAAGCCTTCGAGCGCGCAAAACCAATTCTCGATCAAATGGGAAAACGCGTCGTGCTGGCTGGGGGCGCCGGCGCAGGGCAGGCTGCGAAAATCTGCAACAATATGCTGCTCGCGATTTCGATGATCGGGACCTGCGAAGCCTTTGTGCTCGGCGAAAAGCTTGGTCTCGATCCCCAAAAACTGTTCGAGATTGCATCCACTTCTTCCGGCCAATGCTGGTCGCTGACGACCTACTGTCCCGTTCCTGGACCGGTTCCGACCGCGCCATCCAACCGCGGCTACGCCGGGGGCTTCGCCAGCGCGCTGATGCTGAAGGACCTCAAGCTGGCGCAGGCAGCGGCGCAATCGGCTGGCGCGCCCACGCCGCTCGGCGCTGAAGCCGCGCAGCTTTACGCGCTGTTTGCGGCCACGGGGCGGGGCGATACCGACTTCTCCGGCATCATCCAGATGCTGCGCGGCAAGGCCTGAACCCATTTACCGCGCCTTAATGCTACGCGCCTAAGCTGTGTGCTGGATGTGTGTCCCGCGAAAGGGCGCGGCAGGAATGATGACGGCGTTGGCGAAACCGCAAGCGGCAGAAGCAGTCGGGAACGCCCCTTCTGTCGGCAAACATTATCTGGAGGCCCTCAATCTGATCGAACGGCTGCACCGTCAGCTGCTCGACGTGATCAAGGATGAACTGGATCGCCGCGACGAACGGGAGATCAACAGCGTCCAGGCATTGCTCCTGTTCAACGTGGGGGATCAGGAGCTCACCGCCGGCGAATTGCGAACCCGGGGCCACTACCTTGGCTCGAACGTGTCATACAATCTGAAAAAGCTGGTCGACGCCGGCTACATCCACCATGAGCGGTCGGAACTGGACCGCCGCTCAGTGCTCGTCCGCCTCACAAGGAAGGGCGAGGTGGTGCGCAACATGCTTCACGAGTTGTTCCAGCGGCACCTGATCTCGCTGGAACCGGTCGGCAACGTCAGCGGCAGCGACCTCGAAGCGATGAACGTGGCCCTGCGCCGGCTTGAGCGGTTCTGGATCGACCAGGTGCGCTTCAGGCTCTGATTACGAAGCAAGAACCGGCTGGACCTTCTGCCCAGCCTCCAGACGTTCGGCACCGCGCACAATGACCCGGTCACCGGGCTTCACCGGTCCGTGCACTTCCACCATGGAACCATCTTCCGTGCCGGTTTCAACGGCCACGCGCGTGGCCACGTTCTTGCCGTCCACTTTGAACAGGTAAGTGTTGTCCTCGCGCAGCACGAGCGCGTCCCGCGGAACCGCCAAGACATCTCGCGGTGCGGCGGACGGGACCATGACCTTCGCCGCGTCGCCCACGAAGGCCTGTCCAGCTTTGAGCGACACGCGAATTTCGATGGTGCGGCTCGCTTCATCGCCGACCGGCACGATGGCGCGCACTGGAGCCACGATGTATTTGCGCGCAATCTCCACGCCCACGGGCATGCCTTCGCGGAGGAAGTGCGCCGTGTCGATCGGCGACTGCGCCTTCACTTCGATGGAATCGATGTCGACCAGCCGTACAATGTCCTTTCCCGGTGCCGCATATTCGCCGGGGTTGATGAGCCGTGCCGCCACGCGACCCGGGAAAGGCGCGCGAATTTCGCTATGCGTGAACTGATACTGACTTTTGCTGAGCGACGCCTGAGCCTGCGCCAGCGCGCCTTCGTCCATTTCGCGGGTGGACTGCGCCTGATCGCGGGTCGCTTTGGCGATGGCGCTTTGCTGAAAAAGGCGGTCCATGCGATCGGCCTGGCTGCG
>DATIEM010000141.1:0-4995 GCA_035455725.1 Rhizomicrobium sp.
GCACCTCCACATTTTCGAATGTGATGTCGGACGCGTGCTGCCCGTCCACGGTGGGATAATCGCGCGTCGAAATTCCGCTTGCTTTCTTGTCGACCAGGAAGACGCTAACGCCATTCGCCTCGCGTTGGGCGCCGCCGGCCCGCGCCGTGACGATGAGGGTGTCCGCCCAGGGGCCGCCAAGCACCACCGCCTTATGGCCATTGAGAACGTAGCCGCCGGCGCGTTTTTTTGCCGTGGTGGTGAGGTCAGCGAGGTTATAGCGCCCCTGCGGCTCGGCGAAGGCGAAGGCCATGACCGTTTGGCCGGCGGCAATCTTCGGCAGAAGGTTC
Source organism: Rhizomicrobium sp. (assembly GCA_035455725.1). GTDB lineage: Bacteria > Pseudomonadota > Alphaproteobacteria > Micropepsales > Micropepsaceae > Rhizomicrobium. The sequence continues at coordinate 330 of DATIEM010000141.1, forward strand.
TGCTTCTGCTGCTTGTTGCCCATCCGCTGGAGCAAACCGCCGCCGATCACCACCGTGGGAACATAGGGTTCGAGCACCAGCGCTTTGCCGAACTCCTCCATTACGATGAGTGTTTCGATGGCGCCGCCGCCGAGTCCGCCGCCATCTTCCGGCAACGACGCGCCGAGCAGTCCCAGTTCCGCGAACTGCCGCCAGATTTCCGGCCGCCACCCCGGCTCGCCTCGCGACACGCGTTTGAATGTCTCGAAGGTGTAATTGTCGGCCAGGAAGCGCGCGACCGAATCGCGCAGGAGCGTCTGTTCTTCGGTGTAGGAAAAATCCATTCTTTCGTGCCTGTCATCCCGGCCAAGCAGCGCGACTGCGCTGCGCAGAGCCGGGACCCATCGTGACATGCGGATACAAGCTGTTCACGGAAGGCGACCTAAGCTCGTTCATCCCGAAAGCTCACCCATGGGTCCCGGCTCGCTCGGCTTTGCCTCGCGTCCGGGATGACAATGGGCGGCGAGCAGCGCCGGATCGATTACCGGACGGCCCAGCCGCTGTACCAGGCCGGGATAAAGATCGATCCAATATGGATTGTTCTCCTCGATCAGCGCACATTTCCAATCCGGCCGCCATCGCTTGATCCGCTTCTCGCGGACAATGGCATCCCGGATGTCCTCGTGGCATTCGAACCAGACCAGGCGCTTCACGCCATATCTCTTGGTGAAACCGCTTGCCAACCCCTCCCGATGCTCCTGCACCCGTCTGAGAACGTCGTTGGTTACGCCTGTGTACAACGTGCCCTGCTCTTTGCTGGCCAGCATGTAGACGAAGTAGATGTGCTCCCGCATGGCGGTCACAACCCCAACACGGCTTTGGCGATGATGTTGCGCTGAATTTCGTTCGAGCCGCCGTAGATCGAAGTCTTGCGCATGTTGAAATAATAACCAGCCTGTCCGGCGGCGTAGTCGGGGCCGGGCGCGTATTCGTTGTCGCCGAACGCCCGCGCATCGGGATAGGCGTAGTAGCCGATCGCTTCCAGCGTCAGCTCCGTGATGCGCTGCTGAATCTCGGTGCCCTTGATCTTCAAAATGGAGCTTTCCGGCCCCGCCATCTGGCCGCGCGCCTCCCTCGCCAGGGTGCGCAGCTCCGTGTATTCCAGCGCCGAAAGTTCGATCTCCGTCTCCGCTACCTTACGCGCGAACTCGTCGGTCGAAATCAGCGGACGGCCATCCTCCAGCTCCGCTTCCGCAATCTGCTTGAGCCGCTCGATGGCCTTCTTGGAGCGCGCCACCGCCGCGATGCCGGAACGCTCGTTGACAAGCAGGAATTTGGCGTAAGTCCAGCCCTTGTTCTCTTCGCCTACCCGATTCTCGACGGGCACCTTCACATTGTCGAAGAACACCTCGTTCACCTCGCGGGCGCCGTCGAGCACGATGATCGGCTTCACGGTGATGCCCGGCGTTTTCATGTCGATCAGCAGGAAGCTGATCCCTTCCTGCGCCTTGGCGTTGGGATCGGTTCGAACCAGGCAGAAAATCCAGTCGGCGAATTGCGCCAAGGTCGTCCAGGTCTTCTGGCCGTTGACGATGTAGTGGTCGCCCTCGCGCACCGCGCGGCATTTCAGGTTGGCGAGATCGGAACCCGCGCCCGGCTCGGAATAGCCCTGGCACCACCAGTCGTCGCCGGACAGAATGCGCGGCAGGAATTTCGCTTTCTGCGCGTCGTTGCCGAAGGTGTAGATCACCGGCGCGCACATCAAAAGGCCGAAGGGAATGATCTGGGGGGTCTCGGCGGCGCCGCATTCCTCGTTGAAAATGTAGCGCTGCGTGGCCGTCCAGCCGGTGCCGCCATACTGCTTCGGCCAGTGGGGCGCGATCCAGCCGCGGCGATAAAGGATGCGGTGCCAGGCGAGATAGTCGTCCTTGGTCTTGAAGTCGCCGCGCCGCACCTTGCCTTTCAGGTTCGCCGGCAGATTGTCGCGAATGAAATCGCGTACTTCCTGCCGGAAGACTTCTTCTTCAGGCGAATAGGACAGATCCATCGGCGCGGTCCCGACAATGAGTCAGGTTATGATAACGGCGCGAAGCCGTCTCGCAAGCGGCACAAAAAAAGCGGGCGCAAACGCGCCCGCTTCTCTGTCAGTTCTGCCGTGTCGGCTCAGGGACCGAACGCCATCTTGGTGGCCAAGTCGCTTCCTGTGAACACGCTCCAGGGCACCGTCGTCCAGTTCCCTTCGTTCCCCTCGTTGTTCTGGTAGACGAAATCCCCTCCCGTGTACGGACCACTGGGAAGATAGCCCCAGCCCACTTCATAGCTGTTGGTGCATTGCTCGTAGTCTTTGTCGATGCTCACGAACACGACGTATTGCTGGCCCGCCGTCACCGGGACGGCGCCGGGTTTGAACGTCACCTTGTGGAAAAGGCCATCGGAGAAGGAGAAGGTTTTGGCCTTCGATTCCCAAAGCGAGCTGCCGGTGGCCATGGTGCCGTTCCAGGCATAGACCTCACCGCGGGCGATGAATGAGCCGGTGCCGAGGTTTTTCCACTCGAAGGTGAATTTGTTCAGCGTGGTCTCGCCTTTCGGCACGGTGATCACCTGTCCATAGGTGGTCGTGTCGGGACAGCCGAAGGGTTGGACATAACTGCTGCCGTCCCAGGACTTCAGAGTATTGATGTGCGCTGCGAAGGCGGCACTGCTGCCCAGCGCTGCCACCGCGGCGGCGCAAATTGGGATTGCGCGCCGCATTGTCATAGAAAGTAATGGATGTTGAGACATGGGTATCCCCCTGTTAAGCGTTGTCGGGGCCACCAGCCGAACTTATTTACGCGCGCGCTGCGTCCACGAGTCAAGTGATGATGCGTTGTTCTGCATCGCTATTTCTTCAATGACCGTCGCATTAACGAAAGATATCACTGCGCGTCGTGGAAGATGATGCCGAGAGTAAAGCGCAAGCCGGAACGCAAGGTGCTGATGCCGTGACGCATCTTCACCCGGTAGACGCCCTTTGTGCCGCGCACCGGCCGTTCATTGACGGCAAAGATCACCGCGTCGCCCTGGCGTAGCGGTACGACCTCCGCGCGGGATTGCATGCGTGGCCGCTGCTCCGTGAGGACAAATTCGCCACCGGTGAAATCCTCGCCGGGCCGCGACAGCAGGAACGCGGCCTGAAGCGGGAAGGCGTGCTCGCCATAGAGATCCTGGTGCAGGCAGTTGTAATCGCCTTCCGCATAGCGCAGCAGCAGCGGGGTGGGGCGGGTCTGGCCGGCGCCATGGCAGCGTTGCAGGTATTCCGCGTGGGTGGCTGGGAAGCGGCCCTCGATCTTCAGGGCGGCATTCCAGCCATTGGCGATCTCGGCAAGCGGCGCATAAAGGCGTTCGCGCAATTCGGCGATCAGAGGCGGCAGCGGATACTGGAAATATTTATACTCGCCGCGGCCGAAGCCGTGCTGCGCCATGATTACCCTCTTTCGATAACGCGTCTCATCCGCGTACAGCGAGATTAATGCGGCGCAGTTTTCCGCGGAGAGGATCCCCTTCGCGACCGCGCAGCCAGACGCATCCAGCGAATCGTGTACCGCGCTCCACTCGGTTGGAGCGCCGTCAATGCGGTTGCTTACAGCCATGAAGACGGGTGTAGCAGAAGCGTCCGGCGACGGCCTCGCAAATCCGGTGTTCGAATTGAGGCGCGGCCGCACAGCTGGCAAGCCCTTCCACAGGTTCGCGCCTGCGAAGGGCTGGCGGCCAAATTGGACGCCCGCTAGTTTCCGTCATCTTTTTCACGAGGGGCTTTCTGCAATGAAACTGACCGCCATCGCGGCCGTGGCCGCGCTCGGCGCAGCTGTATCCGGTTGCGCCACCATTATCGAAGGGACCACCCAGTCGGTGTCCGTCAACACCACGCCGGCACAGGGTGCGCAATGCACGCTGATCAATTCCCAAGGGACCTGGTATGTGAATTCGCCTGGCAGCGTCACTGTGCATAAAACCAAGACCGATCTCGACATCACCTGTCTCAAGCCCGGCTATGGCCCGGGCCATCTGGTCGCGAAGTCACATTTCAGCGGCACGACCGCCGGTAACGTCATCGCCGGCGGCGTGGTTGGTATTGGCGTGGATGCGGCAAGCGGCGCGAATTTCTATTACGACAACCCCATCGAGGTGCCGCTCGGTCCGCCGACTGGCGAGTCCGTGTCCGGCAACGACCTCGCTTCGCCCTTTCCTGTTTCGCTGACCTGTTCGGGCGCGGGCACGCGGCCGGAATTTTCTGCCGAAGGCCCGACGGGATTTGTGACGGCGAAGGTGATGTTCGACATCAACACAAGCGGCGATGCCGCGGCGGTTCCGGTGGCGCAAGGCCACGATGCGCACTGCACTGTGGCGGCGCAGCCCGGCACGGCGCTCGCAAGCGTCAGCCTTGCAATCGACGGTGCGCAATCCTGGACAGCGGGCGGTCGTTCGCCGCGGGAGATCGAAAAGCACGTCGACATTGTCGACAGTCCGCCGACGGGTTCGCCGGCCACCGGTCAGAGCCACAGCTTCACCGTGCGCGCGAAGGACGCCACGCAAGGTAAAATCACGCTAACCGTGCCGGTCCGCTACCGCTGAAATGGCGGCGGGCGGGGCGGTGCATAACGCGCGGGCGCACTTCGGTTTCAAGGGATAGCAGGAAAAATTCTGTTCA
>DATIEM010000142.1:0-2015 GCA_035455725.1 Rhizomicrobium sp.
AAATGCCAGTTCTCGGATCAGGTCGTACACTATGGCATACTGCGGTATAGTCGCTTCGATCGAACGACCGAAGCGTGGTCTGCGCAAGTTCGCGTCACAGAGAGCCACAGACAGGAGGAGCACTAGCTCTGCTTCGGTTACGGAATCTATTCCGAATGTGTCAAGTTTGAGGAGCGAATCTGGCATCGGCCAGTAAGCGGGTGATGCGGTTGTCGAGAGTATGGAAGGCTTGGCGGAGTGGGGTTGCGGCCAAGTGGTGATCGAGGTTGGCGGCCAGAGCGGGGCGCAGCAGGCGATTATAGAGGCGGATAAAGAACAGGGCGGTTCGGAACCCGGCATCAGTCACGCGGTAGCGATGGCTGCGCGGGATGCGTTCGATCATGCCGTGGAGACGAAGGCGGCGCAGTTGATAGGTGACGGCGCCGGGTGGGACGGTGTCGGGCGAACGGCCGGCGAGGGCGGCCAGATAAGGGCGCAGATCGGCAGCGCGGAAACCGTCGGCCAGCAGGCGGAAGAGGATGATGGCGTGCCATAGGGGATGGACGCGCGGATCGGCAAAGCGCAGACCGGAGGCGCGTTGGCCATTGACCGAGACGGGATTATTGATGTGCTGGAAGCGATCCTCGGCGAGGATGCAGTCATGGCTGAGGCGCTCGACTTCGAGCAGACGGCGGTTGGCGGCAAAGCCGATCTCGCGCAGCTTTGAGAGGTTGATCAGGCGCTTGCCGACACGGAAGTCGTAGGTGTTGTTGATGGTCGTCTCGGTGCGCAAGGCGCGCTCTTGCTTGTGATACTGTTTGATCCGCGCGCTCTTGTAGTAGACATGCAGGGAGGGTGTGACGCCCTGGGTGAGGACGCGGGTTCGGAACCGTCCCGGTGTGGCACGGGTAATCTTGCGGTTGAAGATGAGCTGGACCTCCTCGGGGCGACCGAGGTCGAGATTTTCGCGGATCACCTGTTCGAAGAACAGGCGGCCATGGAGCGGGCGATCGAGCACCTGGGTCAGCGAGAACTCAGCCTGCAGGATCGAGATCTCATAGTGGTAGCCGGCCTTGCGGTCGGCGGCGGTGAACGGGTGCGGCAGGCGATCCAACCACTTGCGCAGCAGCCCTTGGATCTTCTCAGCTGACAAGTCATCGCAAATTTGCTGCAGACGCTGGGGATCGGCGCAGTTCTGGACGCCGTTGTCGAGCGCCTGAAAGGCGATGCCTTCGCGGGCGAGCTGCCGCTTGGCGTATTCGTGCCCGTTCAAACACAGCTTGGCGGTGTAGGGAAAGTAGGTACAGAACTTGAGAAAGAATGGGCCGAAGTCGCGGTCGACGGCGTAGATGTAGTAGTGGTTGACCATCGCCGTGGACTTGACGATCCATGGGTATGATCGGCCAGTGCGGGGGTTGTGCCGCTTGGCGGTGCGGAACACTGAGGCTCTTTCCTGGGCCTTGCCGACAAAAACAACGCCTTCTTCAGCGGCAAAGCTGCGCAGCCGCTCGGCCATCACATCGTCCTTGCGCTGGCCTTTGCAAAACAGCACCAGCGGAAGCTCGTGCTGCGCGATGAAACGGTCCAATGCCGCGACAAACCGGCGGCTCATCGGGCTCATCAGCGCCGATGAGGCCAGCGGCTGCCCGCGATGCACCCGGAAGAAACTTGCCGCCCCCTCAGGGCTCTGCAGCCGCGGCACATAGACGTTGAGGTACATCCGGTCGATCCCCTCGACCGTCAGTCCGACGTGCTCGCGGAGAATTTCCGCCACGCTTTGTGCTAGCATCCCCCCGGCTCCGGTCGTGCGGTTTTGCCCCTTCGAGGGCGTCTAGGCCGTTGTTCGGTCCCAGTGAGACTGGCTTATACCAGAGCTCGTCATGAACCGGCGATCGGAGCCGCTGCAACATGCCTTGTCGGTCTGAGGCGAAGCCTCGTTAGATATGCTGCCGTAAAAACGAAGCAAAATCAGCCAACGTTCCGCGTGCTGGTTAATAAATAGGCAGACCGAAACCCGGACCGGGAGCTCTTTGCCG
>DATIEM010000143.1:0-6923 GCA_035455725.1 Rhizomicrobium sp.
AAGCGGCCGCCGCGCGCATTGCGGATGGTGGCCACGTGATCGATGTTCACGCCGAGGCGAAGACGCTCCATGGCGGAATTCAGTAAAGCCCGCGGGTGTGTTCGTCCACAGTCACACGCTCGGAGAGCCGTCCGCGGTTGCGGGCCTCCAGGGAAAGCGTAGGATAAGGGGAAGTAAAGCCAGTGGACGGCAGCGCGGAGCGAAACAGACCCGATATGCTGAAACTGGTAAACTGAAGAAACATCGGGGAAAGCCCATGACTGCGCGTGCGGACTCGACTCGACTGGTCGCCACCGTCGCGCTTTGCACCCTGGCAGCGACCTTCGCCAATGCGTCCACCGAAAAGCTGCTCTACAGTTTCCCGGCTGGCGCATACGTGGTCGGCCGTCCGGACCAGGACAGCAAAGGCGCGCTCTATGGAACGGCCGAAGACCTGGACGGCTTTGGTGCCATATTTCGCCTCAAACAGAAAAACGGGATTTGGAGCTCCAAGACGCTATTCGATTTCAATGGCAACCGGGGAGCGTATCCGTGGGCCGGGCCACTGATCGACCGGACGACCAATATTCTTTACGGCACGACGATAGACGGCGGAAATTCCGGAGAGGGTGCGGTCTACAGCCTTGCTCCTGCCGGGCGCGGTTGGAATCAAACGGTGCTACATAATTTTATAGGTTCGGACGGAGCTTATCCGTATGGCGTGCTGCTGAAGGACAAGGCCACCGGAAACCTGTATGGCACCACAAACTACGGCGCCACGGCCAATTGCGGCACCGCCTTTCAGCTTTCGCAGTCGAACGGCAGCTGGACCTTCAGCACGATCTACAACTTTCAGGGCGGCGGTGACGCGTGTCAGCCATTCACACCGCTAAGGCCGGGCGCCAAAGCAGGGACGCTGATAGGTGCAAGCTCCGGTGCAATCTTCCAGCTAAAGGAAAGTCGCGGCGTTTGGAGCGATTCTATTGTTCACAGCTTCATGGGTACAGATGGTGCAAATTTGTGGGACCTCGACGCCTCCACGGACGGCAGCATCTATGGTGTCGCCAACACAGGCGGCCAATATGGTGATGGACTGGTATTCAAGCTGACGCCGAACCTGAAGAACAAATACATCTACAGCGTCATTTATACTTTCCGCGGTGACCCCGACGGCGCTTACCCTGTCGGCATCAACTTCGACGCCGCGACAGGTAACCTTTACGGAACCACCAGCCGCGGCGGCGAGGGCGGCCACAGCGTTGGAACAGTCTTCAGGCTGGCCCCGAGCGGCAGCAGTTGGACGGAAACGGTCCTGCACAGTTTTACCGCTGGACCGAGTGATGGAGCGTACCCGTACTCACGCCCCATTGTGGATCGCACCACGGGCGCGCTTTACGGGACCACAACGCTGGGCGGCGTGAACAACGGCGGCACTGTCTACATGGTGCAGCCGTAACGGTTTCGTCGCGGCCTTTGCCCGCCGCCAGATCGTTGGGCCAATTTCCCCAGATACTCAACGGATGGAGGATCATCGCCTCGGCGCTGAGGACTCGAAGGTGACCGCTTGACTTTTCCGATATATGTTCCTACTATGTTCCGCAGAAGACTAAGGGTTTGGACATGGCTAGCAGCCTAGTGGACAGCGCAGCAAAATCGCGAAAATCGAGGTTCAATTCCGCAACATCGTTGCGCCACGCGCGCTCCGTTTCGCGAACAGGCTCTCGCCTGCTTCGCCTTGTTCGCGAACAGAGCGGCCGCCTGCTTCCTTGGGGGAGGGGGGAGAGCCGATTCGCGAAAAACGACGGTCAATATCTTGGGGATTGGGCGACTGACGCTGCTCTATGTAGCAGTCGCAGTCAGTAAAGCCCGCCGGTGCCCTCGTCCACCGTGGTGCCGGGCCCCGTCGCGGTGGTGGCCTTCTGCACCTGCTGCGAAGCCTGGTCGAGATAGGCGGCGGAGCCCGGCTCGGTGCCGCTCTTGAACGCCTCCAGGATGGACCCCGGCGCGCCCGCCGTGCTGGGCTCCCCCGAAAGGCGGTTGATGGCCACCATGATCAGGCCAGGCGGCACACGGAAGGGAATGGCGGGCTCTTCGGCCAGCGCGTCCTTCATGAAATCGCGGAAGATCGGCGCGGCCGTGGTGGCGCCCTGCTCCACCCGCCCCAAGGTGCGGGGATTATCGAAGCCCACGAACACACCGCACACCAGATCGGGCGAGAAGCCGATGAACCAGGTGTCCTTCGAATCGTTCGAGGTACCGGTTTTGCCGGCGAGCGGTTTGCCCACCGTGCTCACGATGGTGCCCGTGCCGTACTGCACCACGCCCTGCAGCAGCGAGACGATCTGGTAGGCGGTGCGGGGGTCGAGCGTTTGCGGCCGCGTGTCGGGCAGGAGCGGCTCCGCCTGGTTGTGCCAGTCCCAGGTGTTGCAGCCGTCGCAGAGCCGCGGGTCCTCGCGGTAGATGGTGCGGCCGTTGCGGTCCTGGATGCGGTCGATCAGCTTGGGCGTCACCTTCTTGCCCCCGTTGACGAACTGCGCGTAGCCGGCAACGAGGCGGATCAGCGTCGTCTCATAGGCCCCGATGGAGTTGGACAGGTAGGGGGGAAGCTTGTCGTAGACGCCCATGCGAAGCGGATAGTCCACCACCTTGTTCATGCCGACATCGTGCGCGAGCCGGATGGTCATCAGGTTGCGCGACAGCGCGATGCCGCGGCGCAAGGTGGCAAGGCCGAGAAAGTGCTTCTCGAAATTCTTCGGCGTCCACATCGGCAGGCCGGGGCCTTGCGGGAAGGCAACCGGCGCATCGAGGATCTTGCTTTCCGGTGTGTAGCCGTTGTCCATCGCGGCGGCGTAGACGAAGGGCTTGAAGGCGGAGCCCGGCTGGCGCTGGGCCTGCATGGCGCGATCGAACTGGCTCGAGGCGAAGCTGAAGCCGCCCGATAGCGCAAAAACGCGACCGGTGTGCGGGTCCATCACCACGACCGCGCCGTTCACCTCCGGCACCTGCCGCAGGCCGTAATCGCCGGTGGTGCCGCCCGGCTCGACGTAGATGACGTCGCCCACCTTGACGACGTCCTCGGGACGGGTGGGGGCAGCGCCGACGCTGGCGCTCGCCTTGTGCTCGGGCCGCGCCCAGCTCAGTTGCGCGAAGGGGATGGTCGCCTGCTTGCCGTCGTCGAGCCCGATGCGCACCGATTTGCCCGCGCCGTAACCCAGCACCACCGCAAGCCGCCAGGTTGGAATGCCGGAATGGTTGCCGGCGTTCTGCAGCGCGCTCTTCCAGTCGCCATCGATGCTCATGTTGCTGGTGGCGCCCCGCCAGCCGTGGCGGCGGTCGTAGCGCACCAGCCCGGTGCGCAGGGCATTCACGGCGAAATTCTGCAAACGCGAATCGAGCGTGGAGCGGACCTGCAGGCCGGCGTCGTAGAGTCCCTTCGCGCCGTACTTTTGCAGCAGCCAGCGCCGCACTTCCTCGACGAAATAGTCGGCGTCCTCCGCCTGGATACCGAGCGGCCGCATTTGCGTGACCAGCGGCTCGGCCAGCGCGGCGCGCTCCTGCTCGCGGGTGATGTAGCCGTTGTCGCGCATCTGGGAGATCACCCAATTGCGCCGCTGCAGCGCCGCTTCCTTGTTGTAGCGCGGATCGTAATTGGCGGGCGCCTTCGGCAGGGCGGCGAGGAAGGCGGCTTGCGCCACATCGAGCTCGTCCAGCGACTTGTTGAAATAGTTGAGCGCCGCCGCCGCCACCCCGTACGAGTTCTCGCCGAGGAATATCTCATTGAGATACAGCTCGAGGATCCTGTCCTTCGAGAAGGTCGAATCGAGCTTCACTGCGAGGATCGCTTCGCGCACCTTCCGCGAAAATTTCACCTGGTTGTTGAGCAGCAGATTCTTCGCAACCTGCTGCGTGATGGTGGACGCGCCCTCCAGCCGTTTGTGCTGGAGCACGTTGAACACGTCCTTCACCGCGGCGCGCATGATGCCGGATGGGTCGACGCCGGGATGATGGTAAAAGTTCTTGTCTTCCGCCGAGGTGAAGGCCTGGATCACCAGCTTGGGCACGAAGGCGATCGGCACGAAGAAGCGCCGCTCGCGCGCATATTCGCCCAGCAGATCGCCGTTGCTGGCGTACACCCGCGTGGTGACCGCCGGCTGGTAGCTTTTCAGCTGGTCGACATCCGGCAAGCCGCGGCTGACCGAGTAAACATAGCCGCCCAGCACCAGCGCGGCGATGATGAGCAGCCCACCCAGGGTGAGCCCGGAATAGTAGAAAAAACGACGAAGCATAACGCGTTCCAGCTGCCCCTCTTGCCCGTCGATTATGACCCTAGCAAGGCACTCATATCAGGGGCATGCCGCCTCTCACCAGATCAATTGATCGGCTTGCGCACGGCCACCGCCGGCGCGGAAGCGACGGTCTGCTCCGGAGCGAATTGCCGGTCCACCGCGGAAGCGATGGCGCGGGCAACAGAATCGCGCCAGGCGTTCGTACCCATGTGCCCGCAATCCCGCGTATTGGAAAGGTACCCGAGCTCGATCAGCACCGCGGGCACGTCCGGCGCCTTAAGCACTGCGAAGGCGGCGGAGCGGTGCGGATCGTGGGAGATCACGTCCGTCGTGCCGCGCAATTGCGCCACCAGATTTTCGGCGAATCGCACAGAGCGGTTGATGGTGTCGCGCTGCGCCAGATCGATAAGGATGTGCGAAACGGTTTCGTCCTGCCCTTTCAGTTCGACGCCGGCGACAACGTCGGACTGATTCTCCTTGCGCGCCAGCGCGGCCGCTTCCCGGTCGGAGCCGCGCTCGGACAGGGTGTAGACGGAGGCGCCCGCGGTCGCCGCGTCCGGATTGGAATCGGCGTGCAGCGAAATGAACAGGTCTGCCTCCCGCGCGCGCGCCATGCTCACCCGCTCCCGCAAGGGAATGTAGACGTCACTGTCGCGTGTGAGGTGCACGGTGTAGCCGCGCCGCTCCAGCACATGAGCCAAGCGCCGCGCCTCATCCAGCACGATGTTCTTTTCCTTGCTGCCATCGACGCCTGTCGTCCCGTCATCGATGCCGCCGTGTCCCGGATCGATCACGACCACATGCTCGGGCGGAAGGGAGTCCGTGCCCCGCAACAGCGCCAGATCGGCTGCAGGTTCATGCTCGCGCAGGCCCGTCGGCCAGCCGGCGTTCTTGTCGAACTGCGCCTGGCTGACCGGGTAAAGGTCGAGCACGATCCGATACCCTGCCCCGCCGGACGGCGGCAGGAGCAGTGGGGGGCGCGCGCTCACAGGCTTGCTCAGATCGACGATGAGCCGCGACTCGCCCGCGCGAAACGGCCCGTAGCGGTAGGCCTTGATGGCGCTCCGACGGCTCGGCCGATCTGAAGATTGGGCCCGCCAGAGCAAATCCGGGAACTCCACGACCAGGCGATTCGGATTGGCAAGGCTGAAAACACGCAGCTTCACCGGGTCAGACAACTCGACCACGAACCGTGTGTGATCGGGGTGCTCGCCGATACGTGCGCTCAGCACGACGGGCGCCGAGGCGGATGCAGCGGCCGCAGAGTCGGCCGGATGCGGCCTGGGGCGCTGCGCGGCGGCCGGCAGCGCCATCACCATGCACAGGATTGCAATCCACGGCCGCTTCATGCCGCCCCCTTCGGAAGACTGGAAAATAACCTCCCGCCAAACCGTTTACGATATCTTAGCCAAGCTTTCCCAGCTTTCGCTGTTGTTTCGGCTTGCTCTACGGCACCTGAATACCTACACAGAGACTCAAAGTCCTGCTCCTTGCCGCCTTGCGGCATTCTGCATCGCAGAAAGGTGACGGGGGCGTGGTCCCCAGGCAGGCATGCCAATCCGGCGCTCCGACGCCAAGAGTAAGAAATGACAGGTTTAGCCATGGCCAATTGCCCCCACGAAGCGGCCAGCCCGCATGGGGCAAGGCGACGGCTTCCCCACCCAATTTCGCGGACCTCCTGCCCCGGCCGGGGCGCGCTTCTCGGCGTGCCGGGCCAATGCGGGCTTGAGCCGCACGGAGAAAACAATGCCAAAGCGCATGCTCATCGATACCAGCCACCCGGAAGAGACCCGGGTCGTCGTTCTGGACGGACAGCGGCTCGACGAATTTGATTTCGAGGCCGCCAGCAAGCGGCCCCTCAAGGGCAACATCTACCTTGCAAAGGTAACCCGCGTAGAACCGTCGCTGCAGGCCGCCTTTGTGGAATATGGCGGCAACCGGCAGGGCTTCCTCGCCTTTTCGGAAATCCATCCGGACTACTATCAAATCCCGGTTGCGGACCGGCAGGCGTTGCTGGCCGAGCAGCAGGAAGAGGCCCGGCGCCGCAGCGACGATGAATTCGAGTCGGTTGCCACCGGTATCGCGCCCGCGAGCGACGCCGAGCTGGAGCCAGAAGAAGGCGAGGCTGAAGCCGACCGCGCGGAAGCGGCTTCCCACGCCGAAGATGAGTCCGCTGAAAGCGAGATCGAATCGCGATTCGATTCGCGATTCGATGCCGGCCAGATCCCCTCAGGCGTGGAGCGGGATGAATCCTCGCCTGTTGGCGACGCTGCCGCGGCGCCCGTCGATATTCTGGCGGAAGAGGAATCCGGCGAAGGTATCGTCGATCAGCAGACCGCCTCCGAACCCGCTGCCGCAGAAGCGGGCTCCGAAGACGATCCGGTCTGGAGCAACGAGGCCGATGAGCCTGCCGGAGAGTTGCCAGACAGCGAGAATGCGCAAGCCACCTCCGCAGCCGAGAGCGCAAGTCCGCACTCAGGAGAGGAACATCGTCCCGCGCAGCCTTTGCGCAGCACTCGCCCCTCGCAGCGCTGGGTGCGGCGGAGGCACTACAAGATCCAGGAAGTCATCAAGCGCAAGCAGATCATGCTGGTGCAGGTGGTCAAGGAAGAGCGCGGCACCAAGGGCGCGGCGCTGACCACCTATTTGTCGCTCGCG
>DATIEM010000144.1:0-2333 GCA_035455725.1 Rhizomicrobium sp.
TGGGCCGAATCGATCGGCACCGAACCGCCGCCCGGCATGGACGAGTTCTTCCGCGCGACCCCGCTCACCACCGGCACCGACGGATTTTTCACGGCCGTGCTTGAGCGGGCAGCTTAGCCATTGCGAACTGGGGAGCGTTCCGGAATGTTCAACAGCATGGCGCGAATGACGGGACTGTTTCTGGCCTTTACGCTTGCCGCCGCCGCGCATAGTGCCGCGGCCCGCGATCCCTACATTACATCTGCCGTTGACGAACATCGCCTCGTCATGCTGGCGAACAATGTGCGGCCGGAGGTGACGCCAGAGAACGACCGCGGGCCCGTCCCAGATGCGTTCCCCCTGAAGGAAATCACACTGCTGTTGCGGCGGACGGCAAGCAAAGAAGCGGCGCTGGAACGTTTTCTGGAACAGCAAACGGACCGAACATCGTCGAACTATCATCGCTGGCTGACAGCGCGAGAATTCGGAGAGCGATTCGGCGCGGCCGTGAGCGACATCGCCACGCTAAGCCGCTGGTTGGCAGCAAAAGGATTTCACCTGGATACCATCGCTGCCGGGCGGCGGACCATCACCTTCTCCGGGAGCGCCGGGCAGGTCCGCGCCGCCTTCCACACCGAGCTTCACCGCTTCAAAGTGGGTGGGGCGGATCACTTTGCGAATGTGAGCGCGCCGAGAATGCCGGCGACGCTGGCGCGCGCGGTGATCGGGATCGTGTCGCTTAACGATTTCATGCCGCGTTCGGACAAGGTGAAGCCCGACTACACCTTCAACAAGTACGGCAAGTCCTGGCATGTGGTCGTGCCGGAAGACCTGGCAACGATCTATAACCTCAACCCGTTATTCGCGGACGGTGTCACCGGAAACCGCGCGACCATCGCCGTCATCGAGGACTCCGATGTCGCCAACCCGAACGACTGGAGCACCTTCCGCAGCACCTTCGGCCTCTCCCGCTTCAAACATGCGAGCCTGACGCTCGACCATCCCATCGGCGCGCAACCCTGCGACGATCCCGGCCTCACCGGTGCCGAAAGCGACGCCACCCTCGACGCGCAATGGGCGAGCGCCGCGGCGCCCGATGCCGCCATCATCGTGGCCAGCTGCAAGGACACCGTGCAGTTCGGCGGCTTTCTCGCCATCGAAAATCTCATCAATGGCGACAACCCGCCGGAGGTGATGAGTCTCTCCTATAGCCAGGGCGAAGCATGGCTGGGGGAGGCCTACAACCAGTATATCGCCGGGCTATATCAGCAGGCGGCGGCGGAAGGCGTGTCGCTGTTCGTTTCCGCGGGCGACGAAGGACCCGCCGAGAACGACGCGCGTGCGGACACGCCCACGCACGGCATTAGCGTCAGCGGCTTCACCTCCACGCCCTATAATGTGTCCGTCGGCGGCACCGATTTCGCGGACAGCTATCTCGGCACGGTGGCGAATTACTGGAACGCCAGCAACGACCGGTATTACGGCTCCGCCAAATCCTACATCCCGGAATTCCCCTGGGACGATTCCTGCGCCAACCGCCCGCTGGCGAAAGCGAACGGCTACACGCAAACGTCCGGCGCGGACGGCTACTGCAACCAGGGCGGCCCGCTCACAAGCGTTGCCGGCAGCGGCGGCCCGAGCGGCTGCGCCAGCGGCACGCCCAGCATTCGCGGGGTGGTGAGCGGCACCTGCGCCGGCTATCGCAAGCCGAAATGGCAGGCGCTACTTGGCGTGCCGCATGACCACGTTCGCGATGTGCCGGATGTGGCGCTGTTCGCCGCCAACGGATTGTGGGGGCATTACTATCTCTACTGCGACAGCGCGGAGCACGACTGCAACCAGGCGCCGAGCAACTGGTCGAGCGCCGGGGGCACCTCGTTCGGCGCGCCGATCTGGGCCGGCTTCCAGGCGCTGACCGATCAGCAGGCAGGCGGGCGCCAGGGCAATCCCAATCCCGTGCTCTACCAGCTCGCGGCAGCGGAGTACGGCGCGGATAACAACAGCCTGTGCCGCTCCTCGCGCAAAGGCGGGCCGGACGCATCGTGCGTGTTCTATGATGTGACTATTGGGGACAACGACGTGAACTGCTTGGGCGGATACGATTGCTATCTGCCCTCGGGCACCAATGGCGTGCTCTCGAAAAGCGATTCGCGCTACCGGCCATCGTTCGTCTCCCGCCCCGGCTACGATTTCCCCAGCGGCATCGGCACGGTGAATGTGGCAAACCTGGTGAACGCCTGGCCGAAGTAGCGCGCGCTGGACAGCGGCGGAGGCACTCCGGTAAATCCTGCCATGACGATTCCCGTTCTCATCATCGACTTCGGCAGCCAGGTGACGCAGCTGATCGCGCGGCG
>DATIEM010000145.1:0-13913 GCA_035455725.1 Rhizomicrobium sp.
TGGCGATCGACATGCTGAACCTCAGCAGGTATTGTACGACGTCCGCCGCACTGAATGGCTGAACCGCAATCGCCTTCATGTCATTCGTTTCGCCGCAGCAGACGTGATGACCAGCATCGGCCATGTGCTGGATGAAATCGAGCATGCCGTTTCTGAACAGGAGCGGATACTTCGATATTCGGACGAGTATAATTTTCATGCGGCGAATGCCCCCCTCCCCTTGCGGGAGGGGGCAAGCCGAACGCGCAGAGCGCGTGAGGCTTGGGGGAGGGGCAAGGCAACACTTGAACCAAGTGCCCCCTCCCCCGCGTCGTTTCGCTCCGCGCCCCCTCCCGCAAGGGGAGGGGGGAAACAAGGTGCGGAGAAAGAATCTTGAGCGCGCCAATCGTCATCGCCGTTGATGGGACTGCCGCGTCGGGGAAGGGGACGCTGGCGAAGAAACTGGCGCAGCATTTCGGTTTCGCGCACCTGGATTCGGGATCGCTGTACCGGTTGGTTGCGTTGGCCGTGGTCGATGCCGGCGGCGATCCGTCTCGGGAACTGGATGCTGTCGCGGCGGCCCGTGGGATAGATGCGAGCAAGAGAGATGATGCGCGAATCCGTTCTGCGGAGATCGGACGCGCGGCCTCGATGGTTTCCGTTTTTCCGGGCGTGCGACAGGCGCTGCTGTCGTTTCAGCGCGCGTTCGCAGCGCATCCTCCCGGCGGCGCAATTGGCGCGGCGATCGACGGACGCGATATCGGCACGGTGATCTGTCCGGAAGCGACGGCCAAGCTGTTCGTCGACGCCATGCCCGAGGTGCGGGCACACCGCCGCTGGCTGGAGCTCAAGGGCCGCGGTGAACTGGCGGACGAGGCAAGGCTGCTTGCCGACATTCTCGACCGGGACAAACGGGATTCCGGGCGGGCGATTTCGCCCTCCAGGCCAGCCGCCGACGCGCTCTTGCTCGACACCACGCATTTGGATATAGACGCGGCCTTCGCGGCCGCCCTTGCCCTGGTTCAGCCAAAGGTCGAGGAGGCGCTCAAAGCACCGCCCCAGGGGTAAAGGAGACCCGGCGGCGCTCTTCCCGAGCCGGCCTCGCGAACGCAATTCCATCCGTCATTCCCCGCGCATCCGGGGAACCCAATTGGATCACCCGGACAAGCCGGGTGATGACGATGTATGTGCAACTGAGATTTAACGAACTGAAGAAGGAAACCGAATGGCCATCGCCAACCAGTCCATCGCCACTCCCTCCCGCGAAGATTTCGCGGCCATGCTGGAAGCAAGCTTCGACACCCAGTCGCCGCGCGAAGGTAACGTCATCAAGGGCAAGATCGTCGCCATCGACAACGACTACGCCGTCGTCGACGTGGGGCTGAAAACGGAAGGGCGCGTGTCGCTGAAAGAGTTCGGCATGCCGGGGCAGCCGCCCAATGTGAAGATCGGCGATGAGGTCGAGGTCTATCTTGAGCGGATCGAGAACGCGCTGGGCGAGGCGGTGCTTTCGCGCGATAAAGCGCGCCGCGAGGAAAGCTGGATCCGGTTGGAGAAGGCCTTTAACGACCAGACGCAGGTGATGGGCGTCATCTTCGGCCGCGTGAAGGGTGGCTTTACCGTCGATCTCGATGGCGCGGTGGCCTTCCTGCCCGGCTCGCAGGTCGATGTGCGGCCGATGCGGGATGTCGGGCCGCTGATGAACCAGCAGGAAAGATTCATGATCCTGAAAATGGATCGCCGCCGCGGCAACATCGTGGTGTCGCGCCGTGCCGTGCTGGAAGAGCGCCGGGCGGAAGAGCGCTCCTCGCTGGTCGCCTCGCTCAAGGAAGGGCAGGTGCTGGAAGGCGTGGTGAAGAACATCACCGATTACGGGGCCTTCGTGGACCTCGGTGGCGTCGATGGCCTGCTGCATGTGACCGACATCGCCTGGCGCCGCGTCAGCCACCCGACCGAAGTGCTGAATGTCGGCCAGACGGTCACCGTGCAGATCATCAAGATCAATCCGGACACGCAGCGCATCAGCCTCGGCATGAAGCAGCTGATGACCGATCCGTGGGAAGGCGTTGGCGCCAAATACCCGGTCGGCGCAAAGTTCCGCGGCAAGGTCACCAACGTCACCGATTACGGTGCCTTTGTGGAGCTGGAGCCGGGCGTGGAAGGCCTCGTTCATGTCAGCGAAATGAGCTGGGTGAAGAAGAACGTGGCGCCTTCCAAGATCGTCACGCCGGGCACGGAAGTGGACGTGCAGGTGCTGGAAGTGGATTCCAACAAGCGCCGCATTTCGCTGGGCCTGAAACAGACGCAGGAGAACCCGTGGGAGCAGTTCGCCCGCGAACATCCGGCGGGCAGCACCATCGAAGGGGAAATCAAATCCATCACCGAGTTCGGCCTGTTCGTGGGCATCGGCGACGATCTCGACGGCATGGTGCACCTCTCCGACATCTCGTGGGAGAGGGGTGGCGACGAAGCGGTGAAGGACTACGAAAAGGGCCAGGTGGTGAAGGCCAAGGTGCTGGACGTGGACGTGGAGAAGGAACGCGTCAGCCTCGGCATCAAGCAGCTCGAATCCGATCCGATGGACAAGGTGGGGCCGCTGAAGCGCGGTTCTATCGTTACCGTCACCGTGTCCGAGGTGAACGATGGCGGCATCGAAGTGGAGCTGGCCGACGGCCTGAAGAGCTTCATCCGCCGCGCCGACCTTTCGCGCGACCGCGCCGAGCAGCGCCCCGAGCGCTTCGGCAAGGGCGACAAGGTGGACGCCATGGTGACGAGCTTCGACAAGGGTGCGCGGAAGATCGGGTTGTCCATCAAGGCGCGCGAAATGGCGGAAGAGAAGGAGGCCGTGGCGCAATACGGCTCATCCGATTCCGGCGCCTCGCTGGGCGACATTCTGGGCGCGGCGCTCAAGAGGCGCGGAAAAAAGGCCGAATCCGCACCTGACGGCGACGAAGCAGAGGACGAAAGCGACGGCGAAGAAGCCGGCGAGGAGTAACCCTCGCCGTCACGCACCGTCTGAATGGGAGAACCCGCGCGGGCTCACCACCCGCGCGGTTTTTTTGTGGACGGATACCGTTAGCGAAGTGCTCCGTTGGCGGCGCCTCCGCCATTGCCGCCCGTTGCGCCACTCTTCCCTGCAAGCGTGTCCTTAATCGACTTCGCGGCACTGATGGATGCATTGATGTAGTCCATAGCCGTGGGCAGAGCCGCGTCTTCGCTTGTGACGTCTGCTCCGCAGGTCGCGCCGAGGATGACCTTTCCTTTCGCCGGAATCCGCACCCACTCGATCCACTGCGGATCCGCGACCCGCAGGGTGGCGTCATTTGCGAAGCCGGATATCTTCGGATTGGTGACGTGTATGTTCAGGGTGCGGCAGGCGGAGTAGAACAGGGCGTCCGCCTTCGATGGAACCGCTGCCGGAAGAGGCTCGGCGTTGCTCGACAGCGAACCGATTGTGATGTCGGCCACAAAGTTCGAGTTCCCGTTGCCGTCGTCGTAGCCGCCACCGTCCAGCGTCATTTGCTTCAGGGTGCAGCCCTGCAGGTTCATTGTGGGCGGATCGCCGCTCTGGCGCTGAGAAGAACACTGCGGGTCAGCCAGCAATTTCGATACGGAAAGACCGGTTGGCGCGGATATCTTGTAAGTTTGGGCCTGCACCTCAGGGGGATTGCTCGATGCAAAGAACGCTGCGCCGGCCGCGATTGTGCTGGCCACGCCCGAGATAATGTCCTTTCGACTATCGGTGACCTGCGAACCGACCTCCTGCAGCAGCTGCGTGTCCTGCCGATGCGTCGCCTGGATGTCAGTCTTGACGCCCCAGTTTTGGATTTCGTCCGTGCCCGTGATTGTGTAGGTCCGGTCTTCAAAAGGAATGGGAACGGACGTAATGGTCAACTGGACATTGCGAGGGAGAGGCGGGTTGTAGCCGCCGTTCGGGTCCTTCGGAATGTCAAACTTGATGATGGATTCGGCCAGCTGAAAACGAAAATCTTCCGTCCCCGGCCTGGCTACATCGTATTTGACAAGCGGGTGAGCGCAGGCTGACAGCGCAAGCGCCGATGTCAGCGCAATCCACGTGTATCTCATTGTGTTCCCCCCCGTTTTTTCCTCACTCGCTTCGCCGTCATGTCCCGCTCGAACATCGCGGCCAGGTTTTCAGAGGCAATTCTTCGAGCCTCCTCCGATTTGCGAAGCGTCTTCTTCATCCTGGCCGGGATCGCGCTTTTCGACAGGCGCGTGTGTGACTTGTCGAACAGATTGAAATAGCTGCGCGCGGTGAGCGGACCCGGCTGGAACGGCCCCCTGTCCACGACAGCGATCCGTCCGCCGTTGTTGATCACCTGGCGCGCATGGCCGTCCGAGGCGATGAAGCCAACGGTACCGCCCGGCAGCACCTGCTTCGGAGCCGTTACGTTGCCTCGGTAGCTGTATCTTATGCCGGATCCTGCGGCAGAATCGTAGTAATGAGGGGTCACGAAGTCCGAGACGATCCAGGGACCGATTGCATAGCTCCATTGGATTGCCTGGCAGGGATCGCACACTTCCACGATGTACTCAGCCGGCGTTCCGTCAGGCAAAGTGGTCGACCAGCGCCGGTTTGCGCCGGGATCGGCGATCATTTCCAGGCATTCGTGGCTGGCGGTTAAGGACCACGTACTCCCGTATTGAACGACTGCATAAGGTGTGCCTTGCACGGTATGGATACCCGGCAACCCGAACGGCGCGGTGTCTTTGACAAAGATTGGAAAATAGCCGGCCGCAGGTGCTGCTAGCGCCGTCACGATCGCGGACTGACCCCAAACCGGAGCGAAGTGGTCCATCACCTGCTCCTGAATCGCAAGCGCCGCGGCGTGTGCCGCATCGAGGGCAAGCTGAGGGGTTTGTGGAACAATGGCGATTTTGCAGGAAGGCGTGATCACCTTGGCAAGTCCAGAAAGCCCCGCGAGCACAACCTAGGGTAGAACTCGATTGAACGCAAGGCCGAGCGATTGGCGCTAGGTTTGTCCTTCGTTATTGAGCTGTCGCAAAGGGAGCATCGCCAGAATGAATTACGTGGAGTTCACGGTCAGCGACCTGGCCACGACCAAAACGTTCTACACCGCAGTGTTCGGCTGGGAATTCACCGATTACGGGCCGAGCTACACGAGCTTCGTCGATAACGGCCTGGGGGGCGGATTCACCACGGACCGGCCGCCGCGTCCGGGCGGTCCGCTCATGGTGTTTCACGTCGACGATCTGGAGGGAACGTTGGAGCGCGCCAGACAAACGGGCGCGCCGATCACGAAGGAAATCTTCTCGTTTCCCGGCGGCCGCCGCTTCGAGTTCCAGGATCCGGACGGCTACGATATCGCCGCCTGGAAACAGGAGTAGGCTATCTTTTGACAAGCGAGCGGTCTCGCATTGCGCGCGACATGCGCTTGCGAATATCCTCTCAAGCGGAGGGGTTCACGATGACTCCGCGGGCCAGAAACCAAAGGTAATGGCCTGCGCGCCAACGGAGAACCGCATGCGTATGCGTAACAAGACGATTCACCTGCTGCTGCTCAGTGCGGCAGCGGTAGCGATCGCAACACCCAGCTTCGCAGCCCGCAACGCCCATGAGCAACCATCGAAGCTGCCGCCCGCCGTCAGCACCGGCACCTGCCAGGAAAACGCCGCGGCCTACAGCGTCTCCACCGATCTGCAGAAGACGAGCTCGCGCAGTTTCCATGACGTCGGCGGCACGACCATCTCCTTCACGCAAGGCTCCGCCGGCTGTGTGGAAGTCTCCTTCTCGTCGGAAGCCGCCACGGTGCCGGGCGAAATTCTGGTGACGCAGGTGCTGCTCGACGGCAATGCGTGCCTGCCGTCGGACAATCTGTTCGCCTCGGACAGCCCGTCCAGCGATCTGGCCGATCACGCCATGAACTACATCTGCCCGAACATCTCGGCCGGCGCTCATACCGCCAAGGTGCAGTTCAAGAGCCGCTTCGGCGGCAAGGTGGCGCTGGATTACCGCACAACCATCGTGCGCTACGCGCAATAGACCTTCGCGGGAGTGTTTGCGGCGAAACGCGCGGGAGAAGCCGCGCGTTTTTGTTCGGTTGACCTGGACGCGATGCCGCGCACGGGTTGAGTCCGTATCGCCGCATCGCGTATTCCGTAGGGCCCTCACAGCAGGATCGTCATGTCTCATTATGCTTGCCGCGCCGCAATTCTCTCCGCATCGGCGGCGTTTGCGCTGAACGCGTTCGCTGCACCTGCCTTCGCGCAAAGCTTCACCGTCATTCATGATTTCACGGGCGGCGCGGACGGCGCGGTCCCCGGCTACACGCTGCTGAAGAACGGCAAGCATGGCTTCATCGGGGCAGCCAACCAGGGCGGCGCCGGCTACGGCACGGTCTTCCAGCTGGCGCAGAAATCTGGCGCGTGGAAGGTGAAGCCGCTCTACGATTTCGCGGGCGCGCAAGGCCAGCCCGGATGGGGCGTCATTCACGGCCCCAGTGGCAGCCTGTTCGTGAATGCGTCCTACAACAGTGTGATGGGCGGTCCGTGCGGGAGCGGGCTCGAACTCGATCCTGCCACGGCGCCCGGCAATGGCGCAAAATTCGTCAGCACGCTGCTGCACACTTACACGAAGTCGGAAGACGGCTGTCCCACGGGCAACCTGCTGCGCGACTCGCATGGCAACCTCTTTGGCGTCACCCAGAACGGCGGCGCAAATGGTTGGGGCTCGGTGTTCGAGCTTTCGCCCTCTGGATCGGGCTGGACGCAGAGCATCCTCTACAGTTTCCGCGGCGCGGACGACGGCGGCGCGCCCTATTCCGAACTGGTGATGGACAAGGCGGGCAATCTCTACGGCACCGCATCCGCGAGCACAGTCAATCGCGGGACGGTGTTCGAGCTGAGTCCGTCAAACGGCAGCTGGAGCTACAGTGTCCTTTATGCCTTCACCGGGGGCCAGGACGGCGGGCAGCCGGTGGCGGCGGTCACCCTGGATCATGGAAAGCTGTACGGCGCCACCACTTCGTTCGGGACGGGCAGCGGTGGCACCATCTTCGAACTGATGCCTGCCAACGGCGGCTGGAAGTTCAAGGTGCTGCACAGTCTGACAGGCAGCGACGGACCGGTTGCCGCGCTTAGCATCGGCACCACTGGCACGCTCTACGGCACCAATTTCATGGATGGCGCCGACGGCTACGGCTCCGTCTTCAGCCTCACCCCCTCCGGCGGCAAATGGCTCTACACTGACCTGCATGATTTCACGGGCGGCGCCGATGGCGGCTATCCCGGCGGCGGGGTGGTTTTGGACGAGATGGGAAATCTTTACGGCACGGCCGTGCTCGGCGGCGCCCACAGCCTGGGCGTGGTCTATCAGCTCACGCCCTAGCGTTTACAGGCCGTAGCGCGCCGGCCACGCTTTGGCCGGGCCGCCGAACAGCTGGGCGCAGCCGCGGATCTCGTCCGCCAGTTGATCGAGCAGGTATGCCCTGACCGGCGCAGGCAGCTCCAGCTTCGGCAGATTGGCCTTGCGGTTGAAGCCGGGCGCGAGCTTGCCGCTTTTTCTGCGCGGGTTGCCACCCAGATAACCGACGATGTCGGCGCGCACGAGGTGCGGGGCAGACTCGACCTCGTCGAAAAAGAAATGGCGGAAGGCGATCGCCGGCGCCGAGGCGCGCCATCGCCCGGCAACTTCCGTTGCAAAACAGGCCCGCCGCACCTCGCTTTGGGCAAACCACGCGGCGAATGCTCCCGCATCGTCGAGCAACCCCGCATCGAAATGGCCTTCGCGGCTTCGCATGGAGAGATGCGACCACACCCGCTCCAGCGGCTCGCGAACCATCAGCACAATCTTCAGCTTGGGAAAGCGCCGTGCGATAGCGTCGATGACATCGGCGTCCAGGTCGTAATACCCGGGGCTGATGTCGCCTGAGAGGCGCGAGCCCTTGAAACGGAACAGCGCCGCATATTTCTCCAGATCGCGTGGCCGCTCCGCCAGACCGGCGGCTTCCGTCATAAAGAGAAAATCGGGATCGTGCTCGGGCAAACGTCGTTTGGGCCGGTAGTGTGAGAGTTTGCGCAGCGTGTTGTCCAGCTGCGGAGTCTCCAGATTGAGATAACGCAGCTCCTTCACCGGCGGAATCCAGAAGTCGGGGTGGTGCCACAACTGGTCGAACAGCCAGTCTGTCGCTGCCTTCACCATGCCCACGCAAAGAAAGTCCGGCTCGGGCGCGCCCAACACGGGCTCGCGACGGAACAGCGCGCGTAGCGGTTGAAGATTCATGGCGCCGCGATGCTGCGGCGGGGCAGGGGGCCACCGCAAGTGGCGCTACAGGCCGTAGCGAGCTGGCCAAGCTTGCGCCGGCCCTCCGAACACCCGAGCGGAGTTGCGCAGTTCCTCTGCGAGATTCTCCACCAACACGCACCTGATGGCGTCGCTGAGTGGCAATTTGGATTGACCGGCCTTGCGATTGTAGTCGGGGGATAGCCCGCTCTTCTTTCGTGGATCTCCGCCGAGAAATCCGACAATCTCCGCGCGGGTCGATTTGGGCGCGTTCACCACATCGTCGAAAAAGAAGTAGCGGAAGGGAATCGCCGGCGCCCCTTCCGCCCAGCGCAGCAACACGGGGCTGGCGAAGGACGCCCGCTTTGCCGTGCTTCGCGGGAACCAACGCGCGAATGCAGCCAAATTGTCAAGCAACGTCCCGTCAAACAGCTTGCGGCGATATTGCATGCAGATGTGCGACCACGCACGCTCGACCGGATCGCGCACCATCAGCAGCACTTTGAGATCCGGGAAGCGTCTCGCCAAGGCAGAAATATCTTCTACTTTCAGTCGCCGATACGCCGGGGTGATATCGCCGGAAAGATGCGAGCCTTTGAAGCGAAAGAGTGACGCGTACTTTTCGATGTCACGTGGTTGACCCGCCAGCGATCGCATCTCATCCAGGAACACGCGATCCGCTAGGGCGGTGCGCCGATTGGTTCCCAGCCGTGCGACGGTGCTCTCCAGATCGTCCAAACCGGGCACGGCCATATGCAGATAGCGCAGCTCTTTTATTGGTGGCATCCAGAAGTCGGGATGGGTGGCGAGCTGGTCGAACAGCCATGCAGTGGCGGCTTTTTCCATGCCGACGCAGAGAAAATCCGGCTCGGGAGCGCCGGATTCCAGCCTGCGATGAAAGAGCGCCTGTAAGGAATGAAGCTTCATGTTCGGCTCTACAGGCCGTGGCGAGCGGGCCATTCTTCCGCGGGGCCGCCGAATAGTCGTGCCGAGGCGCAGATTTCGTCGGCCAGCTGCTCCACCAGCACCGCCTTGATGGCATCGGGCAGCGCCAGCTTCGGCGCGTTGGATTTGTGGTTGTAGCCAGGCGGCAGGTCTCCGCTGTTCTTATCCGGATCGCCTCCGAGGAAGGCGATAAGTTCTGCGCGCGCGCGATTCGGCGACTGCGCCACGTGATCGAAAAAGAAATGGCGAAACGCGATGCGTGGGGCCGCCGCCGTCCAGCGGTTCAGAACTTGGGTGGCAAAAGAAGCTCGCTTGACCGCGCAGCTCCCGAACCAGCTGGAAAACCGGGCAGCATCCTCCAGCAGGGCTACATCGAAGCGGCCGGTGCGATACCGCTGGCAAAGATGCGACCATGCTCGCTCAACGGGTTCACGCACCATCAGAAACACCCGAAGATTTGGAAACCGTCCCGCCACAAGCGCGATGTCGTCTGGGGACAGTCGTCCGTACCCTGGGCTGATATCGCCGGAAATGCGATCGCCCTTGAAGCGGAACAAGGCACCGTATTTTTCGAGATCGCGGGGGCGGCCGGCGAGCGCGGCAGCTTCCGAGAGGAACGCATCGTCTGCCTCACTCCGAGCGGCCCCGCGCCCCCTGCTTTGTTGCGCAACCATGCGAACGGTGCTGTCCATCCCCGGCGCCGGCGAGGACAGGTAGCGTAGCTCTTTCACGGGGGGCATCCAGAAGTCCGGATGCCCGCTCCAGCGCAGCTGATCGTAAGCCCAGCGCGTCGCGGCTTTCTCCATCCCGACGCACAGAAAGTCCGGTTCAGGCGCACCAAGAGCGTGAGGAGAAGCGGGCGGCGTGTCCAGCGGTTGAGAGTCCATGCTCGAATGTGCGAAGGGAGACGGGGAGCCGCAAGAGGGCAAAGCGGCTCCCCTTCGCACACGGCCCCTGAGGGTTTTAGGTGGCCCCAGCCGCATGGAAATCGCTTCGGCTGCGAGATTATCCGCAGAATGGCAAAGAATAGGTGAATGGATCGGACAGGCACCCGCAGGCCGGCCTTGGGGTTCATTTCAGGTGGCGCGGCTTGCTAAGCTCGGGGCGCGATCTTCGAGGCGACGTTGATGAAGAGCGTGCTGATCGCGGGAATGACGGCAATCCTCGCACCCTCTGCGCTGGCGGCGCCGCCGTCATGCCCGCTGATGCGCGCACCGGTTTGCGCAGTGGCGGCGGATGGGACGCGCACGAAGTACGTGAACGGCTGCGTTGCGGGGAAGAAGCACGCCGTCATCCTGCACGAAGGCGAATGCGCGGCGCCGGGCAAGGACCCGATGATGTGCAATATGCTTTACAAACCCGTGTGCGCGACCGATCCCGCGACGGGGAGAGAGAAAACTTTTCCCAATCTCTGTCACGCGGAAGTAGCGAAGGCGAAGCTGCTGCACGACGGCCGGTGTGCTGGCAAATCGGACCTGCCCGGCTGATTCCGCAGGTCTGGTCCCGGCCATCCTGCAACAAGGACGGCACTACGCGGCAGAATCTGCGCCTTTTTCTCGCCTGAAACAGCCATGTTGCTTTGCTGCCGCACAGTGTGGGATTTCGCCAACTTTTTCTAAAAAGCCGTTCCCTTTCAGGGGCTTTGGCTTGACGGGAGCACACGGGAACCCCACTCTTGTTCATGTGCGGGGCGAAATGGTGGCGCTTCCGCAGGTTGGGTAAAGGGGACTCCCCACGGGGGGAGAGGGGATGATCAAATCGCAGTTGGTGGCGCGGCTTACACAGCGTTATCCGCATCTTTATCATCGCGATGTGGAGCGGATCGTGGGGACCGTGCTTGATGAAATCAGCCACGCATTGGCGAAAGGCGATCGCGTGGAACTGCGGGGTTTCGGTGCCTTCTCGGTGAAAAGCAGGCCAGCGCGAACGGGCCGAAATCCACGCACCGGGGCCTCGGTTACGGTGCAGGAAAAGAAGGCCCCATTTTTCCGTACCGGCAAGGAACTGCGCGAACGGTTGAACATCGACGGCTCGGAAACGAGTTCGCCGTCGCCGCCTGTGGCCCGCGAGCCGGTTGACAGCCACGCCGGCCATTAGGGCGCCCGCCACATTGCAGGTTAATTTGCTCGCGCGGTTGCGGGCGCGTAGGAGCCGAAGCCGATGAACGCCCAGCGATTCGCCAATCCGCTCTTCATTGCGCTCGACACGCCCGACCTTGGCCAAGCCCTGGAATTGAGCAAGGCTGTCCGGCCATATGTCGGCGGCCTCAAGGTCGGGCTGGAGTTCATCTCCGCCCACGGTCCAGCCGGCATGCGCGAGATTGCGGCGCTCGGGCTGCCGGTATTCGCGGATGTGAAGTTCCATGACATTCCCAATACCGTGGCGGGCGCGGCGCGCGAAATGGCCGCCCTCGGTGTCGCAATGTTTAACGTGCACGCCTCCGGCGGCGCGGACATGATGCGGGCCGCAAAAGAGGCGGCAGCACCCGTCGATCCCAAGGTGCAGGTGATCGCCGTGACGGTACTCACCAGCGTGGCGGATCAGGATTTGCGCACCATCGGGCAGGGCGACTCTGTCGCTCTGCAGGTGGAGCGGCTGGCGCGTCTGGCCCGCGAGGCGGGGCTGGATGGCGTAGTGTGCAGCCCGCGCGAAATTGAAGTGGTGCGCCGCGCCTGTGGTTCGGAGTTCCTGATTGTGACGCCGGGGGTCAGACCGGCCGGTGCCGCCCTGGCGGACCAGCGCCGCGTGACCACGCCCCTGGAGGCCGTACGCGCGGGCGCGGATATTCTGGTGATCGGCCGCCCCATCACCGCCGCCGCGGACCCGGTGGCTGCCGCGCGGGCCATTGCGGAAGAGGTCGCACCCGCCCGCGCCGCCTGATAAAGCACCCCCATGATTGAGGTGAAAATCTGCGGCATCAACAGTCCGCAAGCGGCGGATGCTGCCGCTTCCGCGGGCGCGGATTACGCCGGGCTGGTGTTCTTCCCCCGATCGCCGCGGCACGTGGGTTACGAGCAGGCGGTCTCGCTTGCCGCCCGCCTGCGCAATCGCTGCCGTATCGTCGCCGTGCTGGTGGACCCGAGCGATGCGGAGATCGAGGCAGCCATAGCGGCCGCGCGGCCGGATTTGCTTCAGCTTCACGGGCGGGAGACGCCGGTACGGGCCGCTGCCGTTCGGGAGCGCTTCCGCATTCCCGTGATGAAGGCGATTGCCGTCGCCGATGCGGCCGACCTGGCGCCCGTTCCCGCGTTCGAGCGCGTGGCCGACATGCTGCTGTTCGATGCGAAGGCGCCCGTCTCGGCCTCGCGGCCGGGCGGTCACGGCGCCGCTTTCGACTGGCGATTGCTGCAAGGGAGAACGTTCTCGCGGCCGTGGCTTTTGAGCGGCGGACTTGATGTGGAGAATGTCGCCCGCGCCATTCGCGCCGGCGACGCACCGGGCGTGGACTGCTCCTCCGGCGTGGAGACAGCGCCCGGCGTCAAGAGCCCGCAGCTGATCCCGGAGTTTGTCGCTGTGGCGCGGGCCGCGCAGTTTGCGGTAGCGGAAACATGAGCGCGCTTACGCCAAATTCGTATCGCGCCGGACCGGACGACCGCGGCCATTTCGGCGATTACGGGGGCCGCTTCGTCGCCGAGACCCTGATGCCCCTGGTGCTGGCGCTGGAGCGCGCCTACGAGGAGGCGAAGAAGGATCCGACGTTCCACGCCGAACTGAACGGACTGCTGAAGCACTATGTCGGCCGCCCGAGCGCACTTTATTTCGCGGAGCGGCTGACTGCGCATCTCGGTGGCGCCAAGATCTATCTGAAGCGGGAAGACCTCAATCACACCGGCGCGCACAAGATCAACAATTGCCTAGGCCAAATTCTGCTGGCGCGGCGCATGGGCAAGACGCGCATCATCGCGGAAACGGGCGCCGGCCAGCATGGCGTCGCCACCGCCACAGTAGCGGCGCGGTTTGGGTTGCCGTGCGTGGTGTACATGGGGGCGGTCGACATCGAACGGCAGAAGCCGAATGTCTTCCGCATGCACCTGCTGGGCGCGGAAGTGCGAGGCGTTACCTCCGGCTCGCGCACGCTCAAGGACGCCATGAATGAGGCGCTTCGTGACTGGGTCGCCAACGTGCACGACACGTTTTACATTATCGGCTCGGCCGCGGGCCCGCATCCCTATCCGGCGATGGTGCGCGATTTCCAGTGCGTCATCGGCGACGAAACGCGCGTGCAGATTCGCGAGGCGGAAGGGCGGTTGCCGCATTTGGTGGTGGCATGCGTCGGCGGCGGCTCGAATGCCATTGGCATGTTTCACCCCTTCCTCGACGATCGGGAAGTGGAAATTCACGGCGTGGAAGCGGCAGGCAAGGGCGCCGACACTTCGCATCATGCGGCCACGCTCTCCCAAGGCGCGCCCGGCGTGCTGCACGGCGCGCGCAGCTATCTCCTGCAGAACAATGACGGGCAGGTGCTGGAAGCGCACTCCATTTCCGCCGGCCTCGATTATCCCGGCGTGGGGCCGGAGCATTCCTGGCTGAAGGATCAGGGCCGGGTGACATACTATTCCGCCACGGATGCGGAGGCACTCGACGCGTTTCAGCTGCTGAGCAGACTGGAAGGTATCATTCCGGCGCTGGAGCCCTCGCATGCGCTGGCCCATGTCATCCGCGTGGCGCCGAAAATGGCGCGAGACCAGATCATTGTGGTCACGCTTTCTGGGCGCGGCGACAAGGA
>DATIEM010000146.1:0-10061 GCA_035455725.1 Rhizomicrobium sp.
AACATGAGCCATGGCGGCTCCGGCAAGCAGGCCCGCGCCGTCATCGACGGCCTCGATGCCGATGTCGTGACGCTGGCGCTCGCCTATGACATCGATTCCATCGCGAAGATCGGGCACCTGACGGACCCGAACTGGCAGAAGCGATTGCCGGAAAACAGCACGCCGTACACCTCGACCATCGTGTTCCTGGTGCGCAAGCACAATCCCTGGAAGATTCACGACTGGTCCGATCTCATCAAGCCCGGCATCCAGATCGTGGTGCCCAACCCCAAGACATCGGGCGGCGCACGCTGGGCCTATCTCGCGGCCTGGGCTTATGCGGAGAAGAAGCCGGGCGGCGATGCCGCGAAAGCCAAGGCGTATGTCGCCGAGCTCTACAAGCACGTGCCGGTGCTGGACACCGGCGCGCGCGGGTCGACCACAACCTTCGCGGAACGCGGCATCGGCGATGTGCTCATCTGCTGGGAGAACGAAGCGTATCTGGCACTCGACGAAATGGGGCGGGACAAGTTCGACATCATCTATCCGTCGGTATCGATTCTTGCCGAACCGCCGGTCGCAGTGGTGGACAAGAACGCCGAGCGTCACAAGACGCGCAAGGTGGCCGATGCCTATCTCCAGTTTCTCTACACGAAGGAGGCGCAGGAGATCGAAGCGAAGAACCACTACCGCCCCCGCGACCCGCAGGTTCTCGCCGCGCATCCAGAGCTCAAGAAGCTGCCGCTCTATAACATCAACGAGGTGTTCGGCGGCTGGACCAAAGCCCAGGCGACGCATTTCGCCGACGGCGGTGTGTTCGACCAGATCTACAAGCCGGGCGCGAAATGAGTTTCGCCGGGGCGCTGGCGCTGCCGTCCACCGCGTGGCGCACGCGCAGCGCCCTGCCGGGCTTTGGCCTGTCGCTGGGATTCACGCTCTTCTACCTGTCGGCCGTTGTCCTCATTCCGCTGGCGGCGCTGATCATCCGTCCATGGGAGCTGGGCTGGAGCGGGTTCGTTGAGGAAGTCACCGCGCCGCGCGTTCTTGCCGCGCTGAAGCTGTCGTTTGGCGCCGCCGCGGTCGGGGCGGTCCTCAACACCATCTTCGGGTTGATCGTGGCGTGGGTATTGGTGCGTTACAGCTTTCCCCTGAAGCGACTGGTGGACGCGCTCGTCGATCTGCCCTTTGCGCTGCCCACCGCCGTCGCCGGCATCGCGCTCTCGTCTTTGTATGCGCCAAACGGCTGGCTGGGGCGTCCTTTGCTGGCGCTCGGCATCAAGGCCGCCTACACGCCGCTCGGCGTGGTGATCGCGCTCACCTTCATCGGCTTGCCGTTTGTGGTGCGCACGCTGCAGCCCGTCTTGAGCGACCTCAGCCGCGACCACGAAGAGGCCGCCGCGACGCTGGGCGCCTCGCGCCTGCAGGCCTTCCGCCGCGTGGTGTTCCCCGCCCTCCTCCCGGCGCTGATCACCGGCGCGGCGCTCGCCTTCGCGCGCGCTGTGGGCGAGTACGGCTCGGTAATCTTCATTGCCGGCAACCTGCCGCTGCGCTCGGAGATCGCGCCCCTGCTCATCATCATTAAACTGGAGGAATTCGATTACGCGGGCGCGGCAGCAGTCGGGGTGGTGATGCTCGGCGTCTCTTTTCTCATCCTGCTGCTCCTCAACGGCCTGCAGGCATTCGTGGCGAGGCAGCGATGAGCAACGTCACTGCGCCGAGTCTTGTCCTGCCGCACCCCCGCGCGGCAACGGCCGATCACCCGCTGGCGCGCGTGCTGCTCACGATCGCGGGCGCGTTCTTCATTGCGCTGTTCCTGCTGCTCCCGCTGATCGCGATCTTCGCGCAAGCGCTGAAGGATGGGGTGGGCGCCGCGGTCGCCGCGATCACCGAACCCGACGCGCTTTCGGCCATCCGGATGACCTTGATCGCCGCCGTCATCGCGGTTCCGCTGAACGTGATGTTCGGCCTGACGGCATCCTGGGCGATTTCGAAATTCGATTTCCGCGGCAAGAGCTTCCTCATCACGCTGATCGATTTGCCCTTCTCCGTCTCGCCGGTGATCTCGGGTCTCGTTTACGTGTTGCTGTTCGGGATGATGGGCTGGTTCGGCCCCTGGCTGCGCGATCACGACATCAAGATCATCTTCGCGCTTCCCGGCATCGTGCTCGCCACCATGTTCGTCACCTTCCCCTTCGTGGCGCGCGAACTGATTCCGCTAATGAGCGACCAAGGCCGCGACGAAGAGGAAGCCGCCACCTCGCTCGGCGCCTCCGGCTGGCAAACGTTCCGCCGCGTGACCCTGCCCAACATCAAGTGGGGCCTGCTTTACGGCGTGCTGCTCTGCAACGCCCGCGCGATGGGAGAGTTCGGCGCTGTCTCGGTCGTCAGCGGCCATATTCGCGGCCAGACCAACACCATGCCGCTGCACATCGAGGTTCTCTACAACGATTACCAGTTCGTCGCGGCGTTCGCTGTGGCGTCGCTGCTGGCGCTGCTGGCGCTGGTCACGCTCGCCGTCAAGACCTTCCTCGAATGGCATTACGCGGACGAAATCGCGGCCGTTCACAAGCACTGATGGAGCAACCGATGTCTCTCGTTGTCGAATCCGTTGCCAAGCGTTTCGATCGCTTCCCGGCGCTGAAGGGCGTGAGCTTCAGTGCGCCGAAAGGCTGCTTTCTGGCGCTGCTCGGTCCGTCCGGCTCCGGCAAGACCACCCTGCTGCGAATTCTGGGAGGGCTGGAATTCGCCGAGTCCGGGCGCGTGCGCTTCGAAGATGCGGAATGGCTCTCCATCCCGGCACGCGAGCGGCGTGCCGGTTTCGTGTTTCAGCAGTACGCTCTTTTCCGCCACATGACCGTGGCGAAGAACATCGCCTTCGGCCTCGAGGTGCGCGGGCGGCGCACCCGTCCGCCGCGCGCCGAGATTGCCCGACGTGTGGAAGAACTGCTGTCGCTGGTGCAACTGGAAGGGCTTGGCAAGCGCTATCCGAGCCAGCTCTCGGGCGGACAACGTCAACGGGTGGCGCTTGCCCGCGCGCTGGCCATCGAACCGCGCATGCTGCTGCTCGACGAGCCGTTCGGCGCGCTGGATGCCAAGGTCCGCAAGGAACTGCGTCACTGGCTGCGGCACATCCACGACAAGACAGGCATCACCACGGTTTTCGTCACCCATGACCAGGAGGAGGCGATGGAGCTGGCCGATCTCGTTGCCATTCTCAATCAGGGCAGCATCGAGCAGATCGGCACACCTGCGGAGATTCGCCGCTCCCCCGCTTCGGAGTTCGTGGCGGACTTTGTGGACAGCAACGCGCGTCCGGCGCCCCTCGCACCGATCGTTCCGTTCCCGGAAGCCCGCGCCGGCGCCCGCCATTGATCCGCTTTCGCCTCTGACCTAACACTCGCCCCATATTGGGGCACGGGCTGTACGGCTGCGTTCGCCTCTGCCTGAGGGGAACGTGGCATGTGGGACTTCGTCCAGTCGCTGGATCCGCTGTACGTGCTGTCCGGCGTTCTCGTCGGCGGTCTGGTTGGCTTCACGGGCGTGGGCGGCGGCTCGTTGATGACACCGCTGCTGATCCTCCTGTTTGGCGTGCATCCTGCGACGGCTGTCGGCACCGATCTGATTTATGCCGCGGTGACAAAGGCGGGGGGCTCCATCGTCCATGGCTACAACCGCACCGTGGACTGGCGCCTTGTCGGCCGGCTGGCGACCGGCAGCATCCCCGCCACGATTCTGACCGTCGGCGTGCTCTACTGGCTCAAGATCGACAGCAAGGCCAGCAGCCTGCTGATCACGCGAACCCTTGGAGTCGCGCTGCTGATGACAGCGGCCCTGCTGCTGTTCCGCAAGCCGCTGCTTCGCTGGTACGACGCCAATGTCCGCGAGATCAATCCGGACCGCGTGAAGCGGCTGACCATCCTCACCGGCGTGGTGCTGGGCGTGCTGGTGACGCTGTCATCGGTCGGCGCCGGCGCCATCGGCGTGACGGCCCTGGTAATGCTCTATCCCAAGATGGATCCCCGCCGGATCGTCGGCTCCGATATCGCCCATGCCGTGCCGCTGACGCTGGTGGCTGGCCTTGGCCATTCGATTCTCGGCAGCATCAACACCCACATTCTGGTGTCGCTGCTCGCAGGTTCCATTCCCGCCATCATCGTGATGAGCCTTGTGGCGGCGCGCGCCTCCGAGACCGCCATCCGCGTTGCGCTGGCCCTCGTGCTGATTGTCGTCTGCGTGCGCTTCTGGTTCTTCTGAGAATTCCCGGACGCGCGTCATTGGCCCATGAGGCTCTTGCCGCCCCGACCTCCGCCCCATAACATTGCTGACGGGGATGCAGGCTCCCCGTCAGACGGAGTAGCCGTCCAAGCGCTGCTCGATCGGCCCTCCCGGGCCGAAGGAGCTGGACATGTCTGACGAACCTATAGCCCCCATTCCCTTTCACGAAGCCTTCCGCACATGGTTGCGCGTGGCGCTGCTGAGCTTCGGCGGGCCCGCCGGCCAGATTGCCGTGATGCATCGCATTCTCGTCGAGGAAAAACAGTGGATCGGCGAAACCCGATTCCTGCACGCACTCAACTACTGCATGCTGCTGCCGGGGCCGGAAGCACACGAACTCGCAATCTATATTGGCTGGCTGCTGCACCGCATCCGCGGCGGACTGGTTGCCGGCATCCTGTTCGTGCTGCCCGGACTGATTGTGCTCACCGCGCTAAGTGTCGTGTACGTGGAATTTGGCCGCTTCGGCGTGGTTCAGGGTGTATTTTTTGGCCTCAAATCCGCCGTGCTCGCCGTCGTGCTGGAGGCGGTGTTGAGAGTCGGCCGGCGGGCGCTGAAGACGCGCGGCCTGGTTGGCATCGCTGCCGCCGCCTTTGCGGGGATCTTTGTTTTCGGCGTGCCGTTTCCGCTCATCATTCTGGCAGCGGCGCTGACCGGCTATGTCGGCAGCATCGCCCGGCTGAAATCGTTTGTGCCTGCCAGCAAAGACTCCATCGATTCAAAGAGCGACCGCTCATTGCCGCGGCACGTCCGGCCGTCCATACGGCGGCTTCTGATAACCGCCGTCGCCGGCGCGTTGATCTGGCTCGCGCCGGTCTTTGCGCTGCTTTCCCTAGCCGGGCCGGCGAACGTGTTCACCTCCATCGCCCTGTTCAACAGCAAGATGGCGGTGGTCACGTTCGGTGGGGCCTACGCCGTTCTTGCTTACATGGCCCAGCAGGCGGTCCAGCACTATCATTGGCTGAGGCCCGGCGAGATGCTGGTGGGACTGGGATTTGCTGAAACCACGCCGGGCCCTCTCATCAGCGTCGTGCAGTTCGTCGGGTTCATGGCCGCGTTCCGACAAGCCGGGACATTGCCGCCGGTGATCGCCGCCATTTTGGGCGGCGGTCTTGCCATGTGGTCCACTTTCGTGCCGCCATTCATCTGGATCTTTGCCGGCGGCCCTTACATCGAAGCGCTGACCGGCAAACGGGCGCTGAACGCCGCATTGTCAGGCATCACGGCCGCGGTGGTCGGCGTGATTCTCAATCTTGCGATCTGGTTCGGATTGCACACGCTGTTCCGGCAGATGCAGCTATCGCACTTGTGGCGCCTTACCCTCGAACTGCCCGTCGTCAGCAGTGTGAACCTGCCTGCCCTGCTGATCGCGCTCGCCGCCGCCGTCGCCATGCTCAGGTTCAAGATGGGAATGATTCCGGTTTTGGGCGCGAGCTGCGTGGCAGGCGCGATTTGGTACGCGGTGAGCGGAGCAAGCTGATCCAAGCAGCGCTCAGGGGGCCAGCCGCTCCTGCGCGGCGGGCGACCATTCGAACACGACTTTGGAGTCCGGACGGGTGAGCTTCTTGCTCTTGCCGCGATAGGAGAAGCTGTCGAGCAGGTCGCGGATGAATTCAAGCCGCGCCACCTTCTTGTCGTTCGCCAGCACGATCCGCCACGGGGCCGCGTCGTGCGAAGTGCGGCGGAACATCTCGTCGCGAGCACGCGAATAGGCGCTCCACTTCTTCTGCGCCATCTCGTCGATGGGCGAGACCTTCCACTGCGTCAGCGGATCGTCTTCCCGATCGTCGAGCCGCTTCTTCTGCTCCTTCTTGGTGATGTCGAGATAGTATTTGCGCAGCGCGATGCCGTCGCGCGCCAGCATCTGCTCGAACGGCACCACGGAAGTGAGGAAATCCTCTGCCTGCTCCTGCGTGCAGAAGCCCATGACGCGTTCCACGCCGGCGCGGTTGTACCAGGAGCGGTTGAACACGACGAAATCCTGCGCCGCCGGCAGGAACGGCACGTAGCGCTGGAAGTACCACTCGGAGTCCTCGCGGCTGGAGGGCTTGCCTGGCGCATGGATGCGGGTTTCGCGGGGGCTCATATGTTCGGTAAGGCGCTTGATAGTGCCGTCCTTGCCGGCGGCATCGCGGCCTTCGAGGATCACCAGCACCCGGCCATTGGTGGCGATGAGATCGCGCTGCAGCTTTACCAGTTCCACCTGCAGATCGTACAGCGCGGTCTTGTAGTGCTCGTCCTGATGCGGGGTGTGCATCACGCTCTCTCCCATGGAACTATTCCGCTTTCGATCCGGCGCGCCCGGATGGAAAATGCGGATTGCAGAACATCGTCACGCAATGCAAACGCGGGATCCCCGTCCGCGATCACACGGCCTTCCTCCATGACAGCGATTTGGTCGCAGTAGCGCGACGCGAGCGCAAGATCGTGCAGGGTGACGACCACCGCCGTGCCGCGGGCGGCCTCGGCGCGCAGCAATTCCATCAGGTGCAACTGGTGCGCCGGATCGAGATGCGCTGCCGGCTCGTCAGCCAGGAGAACCGGCGCCTGCACGGCCAGCGCCCGCGCCAGCAGCACGCGGGCGCGCTCGCCCGCGGAAAGTTGAGTCATGGGACGTGTGGCAAAGGCAATCGCATCGCAGCGGGCCAACGCGTCGTCGGTGGCGGTTTCATCGGCCTTGCCGAGTGGCGCGAACGGCGTCCGATGCGGCAACCGTCCCAACGCTACAAGCCGCCGCGCCTCGACCGGCCAGTGCGCTGCCGGCTCTTGCGGGAGATAGGCAATGGTGCGGGCCAACGCCTGCAGCGACCACTCGCCCAAGGGCCGTTCCATCAGGTGCGCTTCGCCGGCCCGCGGCTGGAGCAGGCGCAAGGCGACGCGGAACAGGGTGGTCTTTCCCGCACCGTTCGGTCCGACCAGTCCCGTCACCAGCCCGGCACGAAAGGCCACGCTGACATCGCGCAACACCGTCAGCCCGCGATAACCCGCCGAAATATCTTTGAAGCAGAGCACACCGCTCACGCATCTCTCCGCATGCGGAGAATGAGCCAGATGAAGAACGGCGCTCCAAGGATGGCCGTCAGCACGCCGAGCGGCAGTTTTTCGTCCGGCGAGATCAGCCGCACCACGAGGTCGGCGGCGGTCACCAGCGCGGCCGCGCCCAGCGCGGACGGCCAGATCAGCCGCGCCGGTTCGTAGCCGTAGAACGGCCGCAGCAGATGCGGCACCACAAGTCCCACAAAGCTCACCGCCCCCGCCGCAGCGGTAGCCGCGCCGGTCGCGAGTGCGACGCCCAGCACCACCCGCCGCCGAATGCCGTGTACATTGACCCCAAGGCTGTGCGCCGCCTCTTCGCCGAGGATCAGCGCGTCCAGCCCGCGCGCCGTGGTCAACAGTACGACAACGCCGAGCCCCACCAGCGGCGCCGCGAACATTACGTCCGAAAGGGTGCGATCCTTCAGCGAACCCATCATCCACATGACGATTTCGCTCATCGCGTAAGGATTGGGCGAGAGCGAAAGCGCAAGTGCCGTCAGCGCGGTCGCCAGGCTGGCGATCGCCACCCCGCCCAGCACCAGCGCCACCGCGCCGGCGCCGGCCCGCGACAGCAGATAGAGAATGAAGGCGGAGGCGAGCGCACCAAGGACGGCAAATGTCGGCAGCAGAACGGGATGCGCGGCCGCGAAGCCGAAGTAGAACGCCACGACCGCTCCCAATCCCGCCGCGGAAGTCACGCCCGTCACGCCCGGCTCAGCCAGCGGATTGCGAAACAGTCCCTGGAGCGCGGCCCCGCTTGCCCCCAGCGCGGCGCCCACGAACAGCGCCAGCACGGCGCGCGGCAACCGAATCTGCTGCGCGATAACGCTCGCGTCACCGTGGCCGGAGAAGAGCCCGCGCAGGATTTCCTTTGCGCTGAGACCTGCCGGCCCGATCAGCAGCGACATCGCCGCCAGCGCGAGCGCCAGCAGGCCGAGGCCAGAGGTTAGCGCCGCCGTTCCCGAATCGCGGCGCCGCAGCGAAGCCGCGCTGCGCTGACTCCTTGCGTCGGGGGCTGAGCTGCTGATGGCATTCATGCCCAGCGGCTCTTACGGGCCGCGGTGCTGAGCGGCAAGCGTGCGCGCCTTGCGCCCCCAAGCAGCCAGTTCCGGCGCAACCGAAACCGACCAGGGCCCGGGACACAGCAGCGGCACCAGCGACGTGCGCGCCACCAGCGTGCCGCTGCCGAGCGCGCGCAGCGCGGGATGCCGCAGCACCAGATCGGCGCGCGCGGGCGCCCGCTCGCTCCCGCCATTCAGGATGAGCAGCTCCGGCGCCAGTGTCAGCACATTTTCCACCGGCAAAGTCCCGGCGCGCGTGAGGTGCCCGCCAGTGCCGATATTCTGCAAGCCGGCGGCGGACAGAATTTCCTCCGTTACGCCGCCGCCAGTCGCATAGCCGTTCGGTTCATAGATGAGCGTGCGAACAGCGGGACGCGAACCTTCCGCGTGTGCCCGCGCCAGGTCGGAATCCATCTGCTTGAGCAATGCCTCCGACCGCGCCCCCGCACCGAGTTGCGCTCCCAACATCATGGTGATGCGACGCACATCGGCCAGCGATTGGGCCCACGGCACCTCCAGCACGCGCACACCGGCGGCGCGCAGAAGCTGCGTCTGCCGCACATTGGTGTTTTCGTAGGTGACGACCAGATCGGGGTGCAGCGTCAGCACCTGCTCAGCGCTGGCGCGGATCAGCGGAATCCCCTTCACCTGCCCCGCAATGGTGGAGACGACAGGATGGATGTCCGCAGACAAATAGGAGAGGCCGGCTATCCGCGCCCTCGGCAGGAGGCGGAACACGTATTCGTCCGTGCAAAGAAAAGCGGAGACGATTCGCTTTGCGTCGGTCGCGCCTCCGCCTGCGGGCGCAGCAGCGGCAGCACCCATCTGAATTGCCGCGGCAAAAGCGGCGGCATAGGTTGCATTCGCAAAACGCATATTGATCCGCTACTGCCGCGGCCCACCTTGACGCGGCAAAATCCATCCCGGTTTACGCAATGCGCCGGCGCCTGCGCAATCAGGCCGCCGGCACGGTCGTGGGCTTCAGGGTGCAGCGCGGCGGCGAAGCGCGCGATGTGAAGGTCACCCTTCCCGACCTGATCTGACATCGAGGCAATGGGTGACGCGGGGCGTCTAGTTGGCCTACTATCCGTCCTTCGCTGTTGTGGGGGCTTGACATGCCGATCTATCGCGCGCCGGTCGACGACTACAAATTCCTGCTGCACGAACTGTTTGAGCTCGACAAGCAAACCGACCTGCCCCGCTTCACCGAACTTTCCGCCGAAACCGTCGACGACATCCTCGAGAACGCGGGCAAGTTTTGCGAAGAGGTGCTGCAGCCGCTGAACCAGTCCGGCGACGAGGAGGGCTGCCATTTCGAGAACGGCGTGGTGCGCACGCCGGCCGGATTCAAGGAAGCGTTCAAGGCCTATTCCGAAGCAGGGTGGGGAGGCCTGGGCGCGCCGGAGGACGCGGGCGGCGCCAACTTGCCCATGATCCTCACCATGGCCGTTTCCGAAATGGCGACGGGCGCCAACCAGGCGTTTTCCATGTATCCGGGCCTTACGGCCGCCGCCTACAGCGCCCTCCACGCGACGGGGGCGCCGTGGATGAAGGAGCACATCGTGCCCAAGATGGTGGCCGGCGAATGGACCGGCACCATGTGCCTCACCGAGCCGCATTGCGGCACCGATCTGCGGCTGATGAAGACGCGCGCCGTGGAGCAGCCCGACGGCACCTATCGCATGACGGGCACCAAGATCTTCATCTCCG
>DATIEM010000147.1:0-9274 GCA_035455725.1 Rhizomicrobium sp.
CTTGGAATATGGCCAGTTCTCGAAATCGCCAGTTTGCGCCCGAAAGTGTGTGCCGTGGAGGACGTTGAACCCAAACTCCCGCTTTAGGCCACGGAACCCGCGCTCAAACAATCGCCAGTTTCGGGCCGTCGCCAGATGGGCGACCATCATCATGTTCGGGGCGGGACCGTGGGTGTCGCTTTCGTCTATGTAGCCGACGAACATCATGAAAAGGCGGTCAGGCTCCCATCGCCCGAATAGCGTGGTAGATAGCTCCCATATGAAACTACATCCTGCGTCAGGGGTGGTCAAGTGTAACACTCCCAACGCGGGGAGGTCGATCCGGCGTAGCATCGCGAAGCCGGATCGGGTGGGGGGCTTAGTCGCGTTCCCCCCACCCGGAGCGCTTCTCGCTCCGCTTGAACCGCTCCGACCTCCCCGCGTTGGGGGAGGTGAAACGTGACGTTCGCCCCGTGTTGCTTGTCAAATGGATAGCTCAACAGCTTTCGCGGCTTGTGAAGCGGCTGTCCGGAAACACGATCCGGACCGCTATTTCTCCGCGCTGTTTGCGCCGGCGGCGACCCGGCCGCTGATGTTCGCGCTCTATGCCTTCAATCACGAACTGGCGCGGATCGGCGAAGTCGTTCGCGAGCCGATGATGGGCGAAATCCGCCTGCAATGGTGGCGCGAAACATTGGAGAGCGCCCGCCATGGCCAGCCGCGCGCGCATGACGTGGCGCGGGCACTCGCGGAAAGCTTCGCGCGGGTTGCGCTTCCAGCGGCATTGTTCGAAGCGATGATCGATGCACGCGCCCTGGACTCCGCCGTGGAGGCGTTTCCCGATGATGCCGCCCGCGATGCCTACCTCGATGCGACCTCGGGCAACCTGATGCGGCTTGCCGCACGCGCTCTCGGTTCGGGCAGCAAGGATGACGAACTCGCTCGCGAGGCCGGGATTGCGTATGGCCTCACGGGACTGATCCGCTCGCAAAATCTGCATCGGACGCGGGGCAAGACGTTTCTGCGCGATGTTGAAAGCGCCGCGAAGGCCGCGCGCGAACATCTGGCGCGAGCGAAGCATCTGCCCAAGCCCGAGGGCGCCCTGCCCGCCTTCCTGCCGGCGGCGCTGGTGCCGTTGTACCTGAAGGATACGCGAAAAGAGGTGCCGCTCTACAGAAAGCAGATCGCACTGCTGGGCGCCGCCTTGCACGGTCAGGTGTGATTACTCGGCGGCCGCGCGGAATTGGCCCAGCCAGCCTTCGAGATCGGCCAGCGCGCGATGCGCCATGGTCTTCTTTCGGTCGCGGCCGCGCGCGCGTTCGGAGGCCGCGAGCTCGGGAAACAGGCCGAAGTTGACGTTCATGGGCTGAAAGGTCTTCGCGTCCGCGCCTTGCGTGATGTGCGCCAGCAATGCGCCAAGTGCGGTGGTCGGCGGCGGCGATTTTACCGCGTGGCCCTGCAGCTCACCGGCCGCGAACCGTCCCGCCAGCAAGCCGATGGCGGCGCTTTCCACATAGCCCTCCACGCCGGTGATCTGGCCGGCAAAGCGGATGCGCGGTTCGGTTTTCAGGCGCAAATGCGCGTCGAGAAGGCGCGGCGAATTTATGAAGGTGTTGCGATGCAGCCCGCCGAGCCGCGCGAAGCTGGCATTCTCCAGCCCGGGGATCATGCGGAAGATGCGCGTCTGCGGGCCATGCTTCAGCTTGGTCTGGAAACCGACCATGTTCCACAGAGTGCCGAGCGCATTGTCCTGCCGCAGCTGCACGACGGCATAAGGCCGCCTTCCCGTGCGCGGATCGCTAAGCCCCACCGGCTTCATCGGCCCGAAGCGCAAGGTGTCTTCACCGCGCGCCGCCATCACCTCGATCGGCAGGCAGCCCTCGAAATACGGAGTCGAAGCTTCCCACTCCTTGAACTCGGTCTTCTCGCCCGCCAGCAATGCCGCGATGAAAGTCCGATACTGCGCCTCGTCGAGGGGGCAATTGATATAGTCCGCCCCGTCGCCCTTGTCGTAACGCGACTGCATCCAGGCGACCGACATGTCGATACTCTCGCGATACGCCACCGGCGCGATAGCATCGAAGAAGGCGAGCGACTCTTCGCCCGTGCGATTGCGAATGTTCTCGGCCAATGCCGGCGCCGTCAGCGGCCCTGTGGCGATGACGACAGAGCGCCACTCTTCCGCGGGCCACGAGACTTCGTCGCGGCGAATTTCGACACTGGGATGTTGCTCCAGCGACCGGGTTACGGCTTGCGAGAAGCCATCACGATCGACGGCCAGCGCGCCGCCCGCCGGCAGACGGTGCGCATCGCCAGCGCGCAGGATCAGCGAACCGGCGCGGCGCATCTCCTCGTGCAGCAGGCCGACGGCGTTGTTCTCCCAATCGTCGGAGCGGAAGGAGTTGGAGCACACCAGCTCCGCCAAACCGTCGGTCTTGTGCGCGTCGGTTGCCCGCACCGGCCGCATCTCATGCAGCACCACCCGGGCGCCCATCTGCGCGGCCTGCCACGCGGCTTCGCTCCCGGCCAGCCCGCCGCCGATGATGTGAATGTCGTTTTCCATATTTACCCAGAATACAGCCATCCCAGCTCATTTCCGAGAGCGTGACGCCGTGTTGACATCAAGTCATCAGCCATGTGATGCTTTGATGCATGAGAACGACCGTATCCATCCGAGACGATCTGGCCCTGGAGCTTGAGCGCATCCGAAAGGAGCGCGATGTGAGTTTCAAGCAAGTGCTCAACGAGGCTGTGGAACGGGGCGTGGTCGAGATGCGGCAGAAGCCGAAGGAACAACGCCGGCCCTTCAGGATCAGGACGTTCGATCTTGGGAAACCGCTCTTCAATGGCCCGGAGGAGCTGAACGAACTGATCGCCAATATCCAGGAGGAAGAAGACCTCCGCAAAATCGGCCTCAAGTGATCCTCGTCGACACCAATCTTCTCCTTTATGCACATGTCCGCACGACGGACGAGCACGCGCGCGCGCATCGATGGCTCTCCGAACTGCTCGACAGTGGCTCGCGTATTGCTTTGCCTTGGCACAGTCTGTTGGGATTTGTTCGCCTCGCCTCCAACCGTGCCGCCTTTTCCAATGCCATGTCGGTCGCAGAAGCATGGCAGCAGGTGCTGCACTGGCTGAAGGTGGATACAGTGTGGATTCCTCTCCCAACCGACCGGCATGCGGCGGTGCTGACCGGTCTCTTCGCCACAAGCGGCGTGACCGCGCGAGCGGTAATGGATATTCACCTGGCGGCATTGGCCATCGAACACGGGCTGACGCTTTGCAGCGCGGACACAGGCTTCGCACGCTACAAGCAACTGCGCTGGATCAATCCGCTCACGGAGTGATTAGCGGAACACCGGCGGTCTGCGGTTGCGCCACGGTTGCGCCTCTTCCAGTTGCGCCGCCAATTGCAGCAAACTGAGCTCGTCGCCAAAGCGGCCGACGAACTGCACGCCGATCGGCAGTCCCTCCGCGTTCCAGGAGAGCGGCAGATTGATCGCAGGCTGCCCGGTCACGTTCTGCAGCGCAGTGAAGGGCACGTATTCCGCCAGCGGCGCGAAGGACTTCATCGGATCGCGCTCTTCCATCGGAATGGTGCCGAGTTTCGCCGGCGGCGTGGCGAGAGTCGGCGTGAGCCAGACGTCATACCGCTCGTGAAATTTGGCCGCCGCGCGGCCGCACTGCGCCAGCACGCCTTTGGCATTGAGATACTGGCTCGCGCTCACCTGCCTGCCGAGTTCATAAAGACCCCAGGTCAGTCCTTCGAATTTGTCCTCCGTTGCCGATTGGCCGGTAAGCTGGGCAATGAGATCGATGCCCGCGGCGAGATTGCCGGTCCAGATCGCCATGAAGGCCGGCATCAGAGCCGGCATGTCGAGTTCCGGCATGCCTTCTTCGACGGCATGGCCCTGCTCTTCACAGAGGCGCGCCGCGTTCTTCACCGCGGCAAGGCAATCAGGGTGCAGCGGGTTGCCATTGGATTTGGTGGTGGCGACGGCCATGCGCAGCGTTTTCGGCCGCGCGCCGATGCCTTCGAGATATCTATCCGGCGGGGGAGCCCAATAGGGATCGCCCTGGACGTTCCCCGCCACGACATCCAACGCAGCAGCCGTATCCCGCACACTGCGCGACACCACGAGATCGATCGCGAGCCCATCGACCGTGTCGCCGAACTCCGGCGCGTAGCTCACCCGCCCGCGCGTGGGTTTGAGTCCCACCAATCCGCAGCAGGATGCGGGAATGCGGATCGAGCCGCCGCCGTCGTTGGCGTGGGCGAGCGGCACCACGCCCGCGGCAACCAGCGCAGCCGAGCCCCCGGACGATCCGCCGGACGAACGCTCCAGATTCCACGGATTGCGGCAGGTGCCGTAGAGGCGGGACTCGGTGGTCGGCACCAG
This sequence comes from Rhizomicrobium sp., assembly GCA_035455725.1. GTDB lineage: Bacteria > Pseudomonadota > Alphaproteobacteria > Micropepsales > Micropepsaceae > Rhizomicrobium. The sequence goes on from DATIEM010000147.1 coordinate 4,383, forward strand.
CCCGAACTCCGGCGTGTTGGTCTTGCCCAAGAAAATGAAACCCGCGTTTCGCAGCCGCGCGGTGAACAGGGAATCGTGGTCCGAAGGGATGGCCGGCATGAACTCCGCGCCCTGCCTGGTCGGCATGCCTTTCGCGAAACCCAGAATATCTTTGAGGAAGAACGGCACGCCACGGAATGGCCCCTCCGGCAGCGGTGCTTGCGCCGCAGCGCGGGCGCGCTCGTAATCGGCATGGACTACGGCATTGAGCTTGGGGTTGACGGCTTCCGCGCGCGCGATGGCCTCGTCTACCAGCTCTATCGGCTGCACATCCCGCTTGGCGACCAGCTCCGCCAAGCCCAGTCCATCATAGGATACGTAGTCGGCAAAGCCCATTGCAGTCACCGGAGGAAAGACGGGTTAGCTTACGGGCGCAGGGACAAGGTGTCACTCGGGTGCCGCTGTTGTGCAGCAGCCGGTGGCCCAATAGGCTCCGCGCGCAAGCCTTCCGCCCGCCAGAGAAACAGCCGATGAACAAGATTCCGGTCGGAAAGGCCGTTGCCTACGCTTACAGATTCACTCTCGCCGAAATCGGTACGATCATCGGGCTGGCGTGGTTGCCGCTGGTGCTGATGGCAGTGGTGCAATTCCTGCCCTTCGTGTTCGGCAACCCGATGGCGCCGGCAGAAAACGCCACTGCGCAAGGACGCGAGCAGCTCGAAAACCTGTTGCGGTCAGTCCTTCTGCTGCTGCTCTACTCTATCGTCTATGTGCCCGTAACGCGTCAGGCACTGGGCTCCCGCAAGGGCACGGCGGTGATTCATTTCGCCCTGGGAATACCCGAGTTGCGGGTATTTGGCGCGCTCTGCCTGTTCTTCCTGGTGCTGATGATCATCGTCACCGGCATTGGCTTGGGCGCGCTGCTGCTGGGTGGCCTGGCAATGGCCAACAAAAGTGCCGGATTCAGTCTCCTGGTGGCGCTGCTCGTCCTCTTTGCCGTGCTGGCATTTTGCTATGTGACCGTAAGGCTGAGCTTTCTCATCCTGCCGGTGACGGTTGCGGAGGAGCAGATCAGCCTGAGCCGGGGATGGATTCTGGCGCGTGGCAATTTCTGGCGTATCCTGGCCGTGCTGCTGGCAGTGCTGCTGCCTCTCTATTTGATCAACTTCATCGGCATCGTCATGATTGTGGGACCGCAGCTGGTTGCACCCTTGCCCACCAACACGGCCTTGGCCGAACAGGCGATCGCCGCCCGCTTCGGAATGATCGGTCAGCACATGCCGGGTTACCTTGGCCTGACCTTGATCCTAGCCCCATTCAGCATCGGCCTCGGCGTCGGCGCCTCGGTTTTTGGCTACCGCACGCTCGCAGCGAAGCCGATGGAGGCGGGAGCGCCTGTCGCCGGCTGAGCTTGACAGACGATATTGGTTAGCTAAGTTGCTTAGCTAATTGAGGCTGAGATGACTGTCGTCAAGATTCACGAAGCCAAAACCAACCTCTCCCGGCTGATCGCGCGTGTGGAAGCCGGCGAAGAGATCGTGATCGCGCGCGGCGACAAACCGGTGGTCAAGGTTGTGCCGATCTCACCCGTGAAGCGGCCGCAGCTTGGCGCGCTAAAGGGCAAGCTGCCTCACATGCCGGATGCATTTTTTTTCGACCCGCTGCCCGAAGAGGAACTGAGGCTCTGGGAAGGTGAAGGGGATGACGATCCTCTTCGATAGCCACGCACTCATCTGGTTTCTGGGCGACAACCCGCGCCTGTCGCGAAATGCTCGCAACGCCCTCCTCGATCCCGCAGCGGTTCTCACCGTGAGTGCGGTTTCGGCGTGGGAGTTTGCGAACAAGGTCCGGCTCGGCAAGTGGCCTGCCATTGCGCACTTTGCGGAACGCTTCGTAGAAATCATTGAGGGACTCGGGTACCGGATTCTTCCGATCAGTGCCGAACACGCGCAATTGGCTGGCCTGATGCCTGGTATTCACCGGGATCCCTTCGACCGCATGCTGGCCGCGCAGTCGCAGATCGAAGGCATGCCGCTTGTTAGCGCCGATCCGGCATTCAAAACGTTGGGTACGAAGGTGATCTGGTAGGACTCGCCGAGATCACTCCGCCGCGCGGAGGGCGGTGCGGGAGAGGCGTTCGGGTGTGCGCGTTTTCAGCAGCGGCTTCAGGTATTGGCCGGTGTAGGAGCGGGATGCTTTCGCCACCTCTTCCGGCGTACCGGCTGCCACGACTTCGCCGCCGCCGTCGCCGCCTTGAGGCCCCAGATCGATGATCCAGTCAGCGGTCTTGATGACTTCCAGATTGTGCTCGATCACCACCACGGTGTTGCCGTTGTCGACCAGCTCGTGCAGCACATCAAGCAGCTTTTTCACGTCGTGGAAGTGCAGGCCGGTGGTGGGCTCGTCCAGAATGTAAAGCGTGCGGCCGGTGGCGCGGCGCGACAGTTCCTTCGACAGCTTCACCCGCTGCGCTTCGCCACCGGACAAGGTCGTCGCCTGCTGGCCGATCTTGATGTAGTCGAGGCCCACCCGCTTCAAGGTATCCAGCTTCTCGCGGATGCTCGGCACCGCCTTGAACAAATCGGCGCCAGCTTCCACGGTCATGTCCAGCACGTCGGCGATGGAGTAATCTCGGAACTTCACCTCCAGGGTTTCGCGGTTGTAGCGCTTGCCCTTGCACACATCGCATTGCACATACACGTCCGGCAGAAAGTGCATCTCGATCTTGATGACGCCATCGCCCTGGCAGGCTTCGCAGCGTCCGCCTTTGACGTTGAACGAGAACCGCCCGGGCGCATAACCCCGCGCCTTGGCTTCCGGCAGCTCGGCGAACCAGTCGCGGATCGGCGTAAACGCGCCGGTGTAGGTGGCCGGGTTGGAGCGCGGCGTGCGGCCGATGGGCGATTGATCGATGTCGATCACCTTGTCGAGGAATTCAAGACCTTCGATGCGCTCGTGCGGCGCGGGATGCTCGCGCGCCCCGTTCAGCCGCCGCGCCGCGGCCTTGTAGAGCGTCTCGATGATCAGCGTGGATTTGCCGCCACCCGACACACCGGTGATGCAAGTAAAGGTACCGAGCGGGATTTCCGCCGTGACATTCTTCAAGTTGTTCCCCCGCGCGCCGATCACCTTCACTTTGCGATTATGCGCAGCCTTGCGCCGTTCGCGCGGTACCGCGATCTGCTCCAGCCCGACGAGGTATTTGCCCGTGAGGCTGTTCGGGTTGTGCATGATGTCGTCGGGCGTGCCTTCGGCGACGATTTCGCCGCCGTGAATGCCGGCGCCGGGCCCCATGTCGACCACATGGTCGGCGGTGCGGATCGCTTCCTCGTCGTGCTCTACCACAACGACCGTGTTGCCGAGGTCGCGCAGGCCCTTCAGCGACTCTAGCAGCTTGGCATTGTCGCGCTGGTGCAGGCCGATGCTGGGCTCGTCCAGCACATACAGCACGCCGGTAAGGCCGGAACCGATTTGCGACGCCAGCCGAATCCGCTGACTTTCCCCGCCGCTGAGCGTGCCGGAGTTCCGGCTTAAGGTGAGGTAGTCGAGCCCGACATTGTTGAGGAACCGCAGCCGCTCGCGGATTTCCTTCAGGATGCGGGCGGCGATTTCCTGCTGCTGCCTATTGAGCTGCGTGTCCACATCGCGGAACCATTCGTCGGCATGGCGGATGGATTTTTCGCACACCTCGCCGATGTGCAAGCCTGCGATCTTCACCGCCAGCGCCTCCGGCTTCAGGCGATAGCCGTTGCAGCCTTCGCAAGGGCTGGTGTCCTGGTAGCGCTCCAGCTCTTCGCGAATCCATGAGGAATCCGTTTCCTTGAAGCGGCGATCCAAATTGGGAATCACCCCTTCGAACGGCTTTTTGGTTTCGTAGCGGCGCAAGCCATCGTCGTAGATGAACTTCACCTCGTCGTCGCCGGAGCCATAGAGGATGACATCGCGGGCCTTCTTCGGTAGGTCTTCCCACGGCTCGTTGAGGGAAAATTTGTATTGCCGCGCCAATGCCTCCAGCGTCTGCAGGTAATAGGGCGAAGAGGTTTTCGACCACGGGGCGATCGCGCCCTTGCGCAGGGTAAGCGATTCATCGGGCACCACCAGCGCGGGATCGAAATAGAGCTGCGTGCCGAGCCCATCGCATACCGGGCAGGCGCCGTGCGGATTGTTGAACGAGAACAGCCGCGGCTCGATTTCGGGAATGGTGAAACCGGACACCGGGCAGGCGAATTTGGATGACATCAGCAGCCGGCGCGGCTCCGACTCCCTCCCCTGCAAGGGGAGGGTTGGGGAGGGGTCCGCCTTTTGACCCCCACCCTGCCTCCCCCTTTCAGGGGGAGGAGAAGCGTCGGCGAATTCCGCGATCACCAATCCGTCGGCGAGCCCAAGTGCAGTCTCTATGGAGTCCGGCAAGCGGTTGCCGATGTCCTTCCTAACCGCAAGGCGGTCCACGACCACTTCGATGTCGTGCTTCAGCTTCTTGTCGAGCGTCGGCGATTGCCCGATCTCGTAAAACTTCCCGTCGATTTTGACGCGCTGAAATCCCTTCTTCTGCAGCTCGGCCAGTTCCTTGCGGTATTCACCCTTGCGCCCTCGCACGATCGGGGCCAGCAGATAGAGCCGTGTGCCCTCCGGTAGGGCAAGAATGCGGTCCGCCATCTGGCTGACCGTCTGGCTCTCAATAGGAAGTCCTGTGGCGGGCGAATACGGCACGCCGACGCGCGCAAACAACAGGCGCAGATAGTCGTAGATTTCCGTCACGGTTCCGACCGTGGAGCGCGGGTTGCGCGAGGTGGTCTTCTGCTCGATAGAGATGGCTGGCGAGAGGCCCTCGATGTGATCCACGTCGGGCTTCTGCATCAGCTCCAGGAACTGGCGGGCATAGGCCGACAGGCTTTCGACATAGCGGCGCTGGC
>DATIEM010000148.1:0-12781 GCA_035455725.1 Rhizomicrobium sp.
CGACCGCGAAGAAGACCTCGAGGGCCATGCCGTCTTCTATCTTGCCGCCGCCGACCGCTTCTTCGGCCCCATTGTGGATGCGCTCGGCCATGCTGGCCTGGCCAACGAGGAAAATGGCTGGCGGCGCGTCGTGATCGAAAAGCCCTTCGGGCACGACCTGCCATCGGCGAAGGCGCTCAATGCGCGAATTCTGAAAGTCCTGCGCGAGGACCAGATTTACCGCATCGATCACTTTCTCGGCAAAGAGACTGTGCAGAATATCATGGCGCTGCGCTTCACCAACGGCCTGTTCGAGCCGATCTGGAATCGCGACCGCATCGATCACGTGCAGATTACGGTGGCCGAATCGATCGGCATCGGCACCCGCGGCAAGTTCTACGAGCAGACCGGCGCCTTGCGCGACATGGTGCCCAATCACCTGTTCCAGCTGGTCGCCATGACGGCTATGGAGCCGCCATCGTCTTTCGATGCAGATGAAATCCGCTCGCGCAAGGCCGATGTGTTCAAGGCCGTGCATCCGGTTTCACCGGACGACGCGGTGCGCGGGCAGTATGGGTCTGGCCGCATCGGCGACGAAAAAGTGGCGGGCTACCGGCAGGAGGCCAACGTCGCCGCGGATTCCAACGTGGAAACCTATGTCGCCCTTCGGCTCAGCATCGACAACTGGCGCTGGGCGGGCGTGCCGTTTTACCTGCGCACGGGCAAACGTCTGCCGGACCGCTGGACGGAAATCGCCATCCATTTCAAGCACGCGCCCTTCGCGCTGTTCCGCGACACCCCCGTGGGCGCCTTCGGCCCGGACTGGCTGATCCTGCAGATACAGCCGGATGAAGGCATTCGCCTGCGCTTCAACGCGAAGCGCCCCGGACCGGAAATGCACCTGGAAAGCGTGGCGATGGACTTCAAATACGCGGATTGGTTCAAGCAGGCGCCCGCGGTTGGCTATGAAACGCTGCTCTACGATTGCTTTGCCGGCGACCAGACCCTGTTCCAACGGGCCGATCAGGTGGAGGCGGCTTGGGCCGCGGTTCAGCCGCTGATCGACGCCTGGTCGGAGCGGCCGCCGCGCAGCACTTTCCCAAATTACGCGTCGGGCAGCGCCGGCCCGGACGATGCAGCGGCGCTGCTGGCCCGCGACGGCCAGACCTGGCGACCCATCCGATAGCGATCCTGCGATGTCAGGCCCAGCACGTTTCGAGATCTGTTCAGCTCCGGAACACTTGGCCGCTCGGGCCGCGGAATGGGTCGCGGACCGTATCGCGTCCTCAACCGATCTCTTCCGTATGGCATTGTCGGGAGGGAACACGCCTCGCTTGCTGTATGAAAGGCTGGCATCGGCGGATTTTCGCCACCGCATTGAATGGCGCCGGCTGGACCTGTTTTGGGGTGACGAGCGGTTTGTTCCGCATACGGACGAGCGCAGCAACTATCGCATGGTGCGGGAAACGCTGCTGGCACGCGCACCCGTGCTGATCGATCACGTCCATCCGATCGTCACGGACGGCGAGCCGGAAGAGGCGGCGCGCCGTTATGAAGCCGTGCTGCATGCCATTTACGGCGCTGAATGCCTGTCGCCGTCTCCACCGCTGTTCGACCTGGTGCTGCTGGGCCTCGGAGCGGACGGCCACACGGCATCGCTCTTTCCGGGAAGCCGCGCGCTCGACGAACACGATCGGTGGGTTGCCGCGGTTTATGGCAGAGAAGTGCCGCGGATCACCCTCACCTACCCCGCCATCGCCTGCAGCAGGGCCATCGTCTTTCTGGTGACGGGCGCGGAGAAGGCGGAGGCCGTGGCGCGCGTCCAGCAGGGCGACGCGGCGTTGCCCGCCGCCCGCATTCAGAGCGAGGGCGAAGTCATGTGGTTCCTCGACAAGGAGGCGGCCGGCGCGCTGCCGCCCGGCGTGCGCTGAGGCATGCCAGGGCGGATCGAAGATTACGCGATGATCGGCGACATGCGCACCGCCGCGCTGGTGTGCAAGAACGGCTCGATCGACTGGCTTTGTTGTCCGCGCTTCGATTCCTCGGCCTGCTTCGCTGCGCTGTTGGGCGCTCCCGAAAACGGCCGCTGGCTGATCGCCCCGAAAGCGGAAGCCACTGTTTGCCGCCGCTATCGGCCCCACACCCTGATCCTCGAGACCACATTCACCACCAAAACCGGCAAGGCGACCCTTGTCGATTTCATGCCGGTCGAAGAGACGCACTCCACGGTCATCCGGCTGGTGATCGGCGAGGAAGGCACCGTGCGGTTCCACACCGATCTGGTGATCCGCTTCGATTACGGCATCTCCGTGCCGTGGGTGAATCGGCGGGACGAGACCACGCTGACGGCCATCGCTGGCCCCAGCATGCTGGTGCTCCGCACTCCGGTGCCGCTGAAGGGAAAGGACCTGCGCACGCAAGGCGAGTTCACCGTGCGCAAGGGCGAGGCGGTGCCCTTCGCGATGACCTACGTGCCGTCACACCTCGAGCTGCCGCTGCCGCCCGACGTGGAAGTGGCCCTCGAAGCGACCAGCCGATTCTGGAGCCAGTGGAGCAATCGCGCCAGCTTCGATGGCAAATGGCACGAGCCGGTGCAGCGCTCGCTGCTGACGCTGAAGGCGCTCAGCTACCGGCCTACCGGTGGCATTATCGCTGCCGTCACCACATCGTTGCCGGAACAGATCGGCGGACCGCGAAATTGGGATTATCGCTATTGCTGGCTGCGCGACGCCACCTTTACCCTGCTGGCCTTCCTGAATGCGGGTTATCTCGACGAAGCGATGGACTGGCAGCATTGGCTGATCCGTTCGATTGCCGGAAGCCCCGATCAGATTCAAACGATGTACGGCGTCGCCGGCGAGCGGCGGCTCGATGAATGGGAAATCGAGTGGCTTCCCGGGTACGAGAACTCGTCGCCGGTGCGGGTCGGGAACGCGGCAGCGTTGCAACTGCAGCTCGATATTTACGGCGAGCTCGCCGACACGATGGCGCAAGCCAACAAAGGCGGCTTGCCGGCCGTGCCAAGGCGCGCGGAAATCCGCAACGTTTTCCTCAACCATCTGGAAAAGATCTGGCGCAACCCGGATGAAGGCATCTGGGAAATTCGCGGCGCGCCGCAGCACTTTACCCACTCCAAGGCGATGGCCTGGGTCGCGTTCGACCGCGCTTCGCGCAGCAAGAACGGCAATGAGCGCGAGCGCGCTCGCTGGAAGAAAGTGGCGGACCAGATCCACGCGCATGTCTGCCTGCACGGGGTAGATCCGGAGCGAAATTGTTTCGTGCAGAGCTATGGCTCGGACAGGATGGATGCGAGCCTGTTGCTCCTGCCGCTGGTTGGTTTTCTGCCGCCGAATGACAAGCGCATTCGGAACACGGTCCAGGAAATCGAAAAGCGGCTGATGGTGAACGGATTGGTGCTTCGTTACGAAACGGGCTCCGGTGTCGATGGGCTCCCGCCCGGCGAAGGCGCCTTCCTCGCCTGCAGCTTCTGGCTGGTGAACAACTACGTTCTGCTGGGCCGGATTGCCGAAGCGCGCAAGCTGCTCTACCGCCTGATCCGGCTCTGCAACGACGTGGGACTTTTGGCGGAAGAATACGATCCACTGGACAAACGCATGCTCGGCAATTTCCCGCAGGCGTTCTCTCATGTCGCGCTGGTGAACGCCGCGCTGGCCCTGATGCACGCGACAGCGCCAAAAGCCACCGGCCGGCAGACCAAACGCCGGAAGCGCCGGCCGGTTGCCCGGAACGGATGATGGCCTGGGATGCCGTTCCTGAGATGCCGGCTCTGGATTGGGCGCGCGATGCCCTCTTTCTCGACGTCGACGGCACCATCATCGATATCGCGCCCACGCCGGAGGCGGTGATGGTTCCGGAGTCGCTCAAGCTGAGCCTCTCGCGCCTTCGCGAAAGCCTGGACGGCGCGCTGGCGCTTATCAGCGGCCGCACGCTTCCCGCCATCGACGAGCTGTTTGCGCCGCTGAAGTTTGCCGCTGCCGGCGCGCACGGCGCCGAAGTGCGCCATCGGCCCGATGGTGCGGTGGAACGCTGCGCCGTTCCGCTCACCTCCGCCGAGCGCGCAACCCTTGCAGAGGTCGCCAAGCGCGATCCGCGGCTGCGCCTCGAAGACAAGGGCTACAGCCTGGCGGTGCACTACCGCAGCGCGCCGGAACTGGAAGACATGGTGATGGCGACGGTTCGCGAGGAAGTGGCGAAGCTCCGAGAGAACCTGCCTGTCCTGCGCGGCAAAATGGTTGTCGAGGTGAAGGCGCGCGGCTTCAACAAGGGCACGGGGCTGACAAGGCTGATGCAGCATGCGCCGTTTCTGGGCCGCCGGCCGGTTTTTCTCGGCGACGATGTTACGGATGAGGACGCTTTGGCGGTTGTCGGGGGCTTTTCGGGGATCGGAATTTCTGTGGGCCGGCTGCTGCCGGGCGCCACGCAACAGGTGGGATCGCCGGCCGAGGTACGCGCCTGGCTGGCGCATATGGCGGGAGCGGAACGCTTCGTGAAAGCGTCATAATCCGGTCTTCTAAAAATCCACCATTTGCAAGTCTCGTTCAGGAACCTCCACGGGAACCTCGCGTTGTTGAAATGCGGGGCAAAACATCGTGCTGCTGGGACGAGTCCGCTCGCTTCCGCAACCCGATCATGGACAGGCACCGCGGACGGTCGGGTGTTTTGGAGGCTCGCGCGCGGTGTCCCGCATTTTCATCATTTCCAACCGGGTTGCGGTACCGACACCGGATCGGGGTGTGCATGCGGGCGGTCTTGAAGTTGCGCTCAAGGCAACACTGCGGCGGCATGATTGCGTGTGGCTGGGCTGGAGCGGCGACGTCAAACCCGCCGGTGAAACGGAAACGCGCACCGTTACCGCGGGCGGCGTCACCTACATCGTCACCGATCTCAGCGCGGAAGATTATGAGGAATATTACAACGGCTTCGCCAACCGGGTGCTCTGGCCCATCCTCCACTACCGGCTGGACCTGGCGGAATTCACCCGCCGCGATCTGTCCGGCTATCTGCGCGTCAACGATCATTTCGCCGCCGAGCTGGATAAGGTTCTTGAGCCCGACGACCTCATCTGGGTCCACGATTACCATCTGCTGCCGCTGGCGAAGGCGCTGCGGCAGCGCGGCCGCCACAACCGGATCGGCTTCTTCCTGCACATTCCCATGCCGCCGCCGGAAATCCTCGCCGCGATGCCGAACCATGAGCGGCTGATCCCCGCGCTGCTGCACTACGACCTCGTCGGCTTCCAGACCGACGGCGATGCGCAGAACTTCGCGCGGTATCTGGCCAGCGAATGCGGCATGCCGGCCCATATCCCGCGCCGCATCGGGGTGGCGGACCGCACCATGCGGGTGGGCGTGTTTCCCGTTGGCATTGAAACCCGCGAATTCAACCGGCGGGCCGCACGCGCGGTGCGCACACGCTTCATCCGGCAGGTTCGCGACAGCATGCCCGGTGAGATGATGATTGGCGTCGACCGGCTGGATTACACCAAGGGCATCACTCTCAGGCTGGATGGGTTCGAGCGGTTTCTGATGGTCAATCCGCAGTGGCATGGGCGGGTGACGTTCACCCAGGTCACGCCGAAGAGTCGCTCGGCCATCCACGAATATGCCCAGATGGAACGCGAGATAGACACCGCTGCCGGCCGCATCAACGGCACCTATGGCGATGTGTCTTGGACTCCGCTGCGCTACGTGAACCGCGCCTACACGCGCACCGCGCTGGCTGGCCTTTACCGGCTTGCGCGCGTGGGCATCGTCACGCCCCTGCGGGACGGCATGAATCTGGTGGCGAAGGAATATGTCGCAGCCCAAGATCCCGCCGATCCCGGCGTCCTTATCCTCTCGCGTTTCGTGGGCGCGGCGGCCGAGTTCGAGGATACCCTGATCGTCAATCCCTACGATCCGGAAGCTGTCGGCACGGCGATCTGCAAGGCGCTGGAAATGCCGCAGGATGAACGCATCCACCGCCACCGCAAGCTCTACAGGGCGCTGCTCGACAACGATATTCGCCATTGGGGAGATCGTTTCCTGAGCGCGCTCACCGGCTACGAGCTGAACGGCGCCAATCGGCCGGCCGCGGGCGCCCCTGCGACTCACGGCAACGGCACGAGCCGCGAGAGAAGCGGCGCGACACCTTCCAAGGCGCGATACTCCCCGCGGATTCCGAGCAAAAGTTCGACGGAAGTCGCGCTCGGCATGAGCGAGCCGCCCGTCAGGTAAACCCGGAGTATTTCGCTACGCATTCCATCTTTGGGTGCGCCCGCTCTTCCCAGAGCCGCGGAACTTCCTATCATGTCAAAAGTTTTATTGGCGCATCTGTAAGCGGGGATTCTCATGCTTGGCACCGTTCTGATCATTATCCTGATCCTGCTTGTCCTGGGCGCATGGCCCGCTTGGCCGTACAGCAGCGGCTGGGGCTACTATCCCAGCGGCCTGCTGGGCGTCGTGCTGATCGTGATCATCATCCTCGTGCTGTTGGGACGCTTCTGACGACACATGCCGGCGTCACGCCTCAGCCTCTACAACAAGAAGAGGGACTTCGGGGTCACGTCCGAGCCGCCCGGCCGCATCGGCGCGAAAGCCGGCAAGAAGCTGCGCTTTGTCATCCAGCGCCATGCCGCCACCCGGCTCCATTTCGATTTGCGGCTGGAGCTGGACGGCGTTTACAAATCCTGGGCGGTGACGAAGCCGCCCTCGCCCGATCCCGCCACGCGGCGGCTAGCGGTCGAAGTCGAAGACCATCCGCTCGATTACGGCACCTTCGAAGGCACGATTCCGAAGGGTGAATATGGCGGCGGCACAGTGCAGCTGTGGGACAACGGCAGCTGGTCGCCGCAATCCTCGCGCGACCCGGAGCGCGATCTCGAAAAAGGCCATCTGAAGTTCACCATGGACGGCAAGCGCATGCACGGCGGCTGGGCCCTGATCCGCCTGCGCGATCGCGACCAGAGGTATCGCCGCACCCCGCGCCACAACTGGCTGCTCATCAAGGAGACCGACGAGTTCGCCCTGCCCGGCGAGCCGGATGCCCTCGCCTCGGAAATCACCTCGGTGAAAAGCGGACGCACGCTCGAGGAGATCGCCAGCCGCTCGCGCAAGGTATGGCGCTCGAACCGCAGCGAACGCACCGAGCCCGAAGCAAAGCCCCGCGCGGCCGCCAAACGCGCCAAAGTGCCGGCGCAGCGCAAAGCGGCGCCGGCAGCGAAGCGCAAAACCGCGGCTAAAAAAAAACGGCGCAAGCGCTGAGCGCGCCGCGTGCCGCGATGCCCGGCTTCGTCGAGCCGGAGCTGGCGCGCATCGTCGACATGCCGGCGGGCGGCCCCTTGTGGGTGCACGAAATCAAGTTCGATGGCTATCGCATGCAGCTGCGCGTCCAGAAGAAGCGCGCGGCGCTGCTCACCCGCAAGGCGCTCGACTGGTCGCATCGCTTTCCGGAGATCGCGGCGGACGCCGCGCGCGTGCTGCCGGATTGCATTCTGGACGGCGAAGTGGCGGCGCTCGATCAGCGCGGCATCAGCAATTTCAGCGATCTGCAGTCGGCGCTGTCCGACGGCAAAACCGGCGGCCTCGTCTATTTCGTCTTCGATCTGCTCTATCTCGACGGCCGCGATTATCGCAGCCTGCCGCTGACCGACCGCAAAGCGCAGCTGGAACAGCTGCTGGCCGAGAAGCTGTCCCAAGCCGCGCGCTTTCGCTACGTCGAGCACTACCGATCGTCCGGCAAGGAAATGCTGGAGGCCGCCTGCCGTATGGGCTTGGAGGGCGTGATCTCCAAGCGCGCCGATGCGCCCTACAAATCCGGCCGCGGAAACGACTGGACGAAAGCGAAATGCCGCGGCGGCCAGGAAGTGGTGATTGGCGGCTGGCGCGGCGACCACAACAACCTGCGTTCGCTGCTGGCCGGGGCATATCGCGACGGCCAGTTCCTCTACATGGGGCGCATCGGCACCGGCTACAATGTGAAATCGGCCGGCGAATTGCTGCGCAAGCTGAAGCCGCTGGAGATCAAGCGGCCGGCCTTTGCCAACCTGAAGGAGGTGCCGCGCGCCCGCGACCTGCGCTGGGTCGAACCCAAGCTGGTGGCGGAAGTGGAATTCGGGACCATCACCTCAGGCGGAATTCTGCGGCAGGCGAGCTACAAGGGCTTGCGCGAGGACAAGCCGGCCAAGGCCGTGGTGTTCGAAGCGCAGCCTGCGGCTGAAGTGAAAGACAGCGCAAGCAAGCCCGCCGCAAAGCCCGTCATCGTCGCCAACAAGGGCAGCGTGAGCAGCCACAAGGGGCTCACCGTGCGCGGCATCGCCATCAGCAACCCGGACAAGGCGCTGTGGCCGGCGGCGAACGAGTCACCGGCTGTCACCAAGGGCGAGCTGGTCCGCTACTACGAAATGGCCGCTGGCCGCATCCTGCCGCATATTGAGGGCCGTCCCCTCTCCATCGTGCGCGCGCCGGAAGGCATCGATGGCGAACGGTTCTTCCAGCGTCATGTGGTGCCGGGCTTGCAGGCTTATGCAACGCCCATTCGCGTGGCCGGCGAAGCCAAGCCCTATTTCGCGGTCAATACCGAAGAAGGGCTGGTGGCGATGGGACAGGTCGCCGTGCTGGAATTTCATCCCTGGGGATCGAAGAAGGGCGATCCGGAAATTCCGGAGCGGCTAACCTTCGATCTCGATCCGGCGCCGGATGTGGACTTCGATTCAGTTATCGGCGCGGCGAAAGAGATGCGCGGCCTGTTGGAGCAACTGGGCTTCACGCCGTTCGTGAAGACGACCGGCGGCAAGGGCATTCACGTGGTGGTCGCAATCAAGGGCACGCCGAAAAAGCCCCTCACCTGGGATGTGGCAAAGAGCTTCGCGCGCGACGTGTGCCTGCGAATGGAACGCGATGCCCCCAGCCGGTACACCACCAACATGTCCAAGAAAGTGCGGGGCGGGAAAATCTTTCTCGATTTTCTCCGCAACGCCCGCACGGCGACCGCGGTTGGGGTGTGGTCGCCGCGGGCGCGCCCCGGCGCCACCATCTCGATCCCGCTGCCCTGGAGCAAGCTCAAGCCCGGCCTCGACCCGACGCAGTTCACCATCCCAAACGCCGCCAAACTTCTGCGGTCCGCCGATCCCTGGAGGGACATCGATAATAGCGCGATGAATATCGAAAGCGCCCGCAAGCGGCTGCGATAGCGCGAACCGCAACGCCGCGCGCTCTCATTTCACCGTGATCTTGGCCATCATTTTCGGATGAATGGAGCAGACGTATTTGTAAACGCCCGGCTTGGCGAAGGTGAATTTGAACGTGTCGTTCTGGTCGAGCGCCGGCGAGCGGAACGCGCCATCGACGCTCACAACCGTGTGCGGCTCGCCGTCCAAATTCTTCCAGGTCACGGTGGTCCCCGCGGCAATCGTCAGCTCCATCGGGGAATAATCGAAGTTCTTCATCACCACCAAATTGCCCTCAGCCCATGCCGGGGCCGATGCAGGGAGCAAGGCAAGCGCGAGAGCACGCGCGCCCAATCTTGAAATCATGGGTCGTTCCTTCTGAAGTGATTGTCAGGCCAGCGTGGTGTCCGTAAGCAGCGGCGCAGCGAGCGGGCGTTTCACCATCACGCTCGTTACGCCGAGCATCTTCGGGAGCTGTTCGGCGGCGACTTTGAGCGGCCCGGGCCCCGCCGCGGTGCCCGCCACCGGTTGCGGATAGGCGGTGGAGCGCGCGGTATGGAAAGTGATATTTCCCTCCACCTTCTGCACAATCTGGTGGATGTGGCCGTTGAGCACCGTCACCGAGCCGAAGCGGCGCAGCAGCGCGGCGATCTCTGCGCCTTCCGCGGTGCCCCAGCCCCACGGCTCGTAGATGGTCCACAGCGGCATGTGCGCGAAAACGACAATGGGTTGACTGGCGCGACGGCCGGCAAGATCGTTCTTCAGCCAGGCGAGCTGGTCATCGCCCATGGCACCCAACCCACCCGCTTTGAAATTCATCACGTTCACCAACGCGACAAAGTGCACGCCCGCGGCGTCGAAGCTGTAATATCCCTTGCCGCCGGAGGGCTTGCCGAAGCGATTGAAGAATTCCGTGCCGGGACCGTCCGTCACGTCATGCTCACCAGGTACAACATGCAGCGCGCTCACCCGCAGACGCTTCAAGAGCTGCTGCGCGGTATCGAATTCCTGCGCCTTCGACAGGTGCGTAACGTCGCCGGTGTGGATGGCGAGAGCGGGCGGCGCCTTCAGCGCGTTCACCAGATCGATGCTGCGGTTCAGAGTGCCGATGACATCCGGATTGGCGTCCTTGTTGAAGCCGATATGCGTGTCGCTGATCTGCACGAACAGCGGCGTGCCAATCTGCGGATCGGTGGCGGCCCGGGCGAGATCGGTCGCCCGCAACACGCCACCGAAGAGCGCAAACAGCGTGCCGCCCCCCACGCCCAGGCATTTCAGGGCGCCGCGCCGCGATGTGTCGTCCATCATGTCCGAACCCTCCGTATTCCGAGTGTCCAGACCGGCGAGCGTCGAAGTTTATTCCGGCTGGTTGCGGATCAGCGCGGAAAATTTGTGCAGCTCTGCCGAGTCCATGTCCGACACCGCCGCAAAATCGAGGTCGCCCCCCTTCCAGAACACAGAGCGGTAGCCATGCGACACGGCTTCCTTCGGCAGCGTGGCGCCGCGATCCGCCCATGCGAACAGATCGATCATGTGTCGCCCGTGACGATACACCACGACGGCCGCTGGCGCCCGCGCCACCTCATCCACGCGTCCGCCAATCAGCTGAAATCCCTTGCTTCCCAAATCGGCAACCGGCGGCGACAGCGGCACGCGTCCCGCAAACCACGGCTTTACGGTGTGATGGCTCGTGGAGGCGACCTGGATTTCGTGGCCGCTCATCAGCGCGCGCGTGTGCGCATCGACCACAGATGCGCTCAGTGTGTCGGCGGATGGCGGCAGGATCGCAAGCACGGCCAGACTGGCCGCCAGCGCCGTCGCGCCCGCGCCGCCGGCTGCGCCGAACCAGAAGCTGCGCCGATTTCCTGCTCCCCGTTGCCGGTGGGGCGCCCCTTCCGTTCCAAGCCTTTCGCGAACTTTTATGCGCAACGAAGGCGGCGCGGCATGGCGTGATGCGCTGCTCCGGATGGCGTCGCTCACCGCCGCTGTATCTGCCGTGAACGACTGGCATTCCGCGCACCCGCCGATGTGAGCCTCGGCTTCCGCGGCGGCAGTGCCCTCCAGCTCACCGTCAAGATAGGCCTGGGTGCGCAACAAGTGCGTGCAGCTCATCACCCCTCCTCCGTCCACTTGGCCCTGACCATGCTTCGTGCCCGCGCCAGCCGCGACATCACCGTGCCGATGGGCGCGCCGGTCACCTCGGCGATCTCGCGGTAACTCAGATCTTCCATTTCGCGCAGGATGAGCACTTCGCGAAATTCCTGCGGCAGCGCGGCGATCGCTGCATCCAGTTTGCGGCTCTGGCTGGCGTGCATGGCGGTCTTTTCCGGATCGCAGTCCTCCGAGGCCAGCGCCGTTGTTGTCTCCTCCTCCGGCAAGGGCGTGTGCGCCCGCCGGCGCACCTCCGCCCCGAAACTGCGCGAGCAGTTGCGAACGATGGTGAGCAGCCACGCCCGGATGTCGCCGCCGCGAAAACCGTCGAAGGCGCGGAAGGCACGCAGCATCGCATCCTGCACGATGTCATCGGCGTCGGCCGGCGAGGCCGAGAGCCATCGGGCAAGATTGTAGGCCGCATCCAGGTGCGGCAGGGCTTGCGCCTCGAATGTCCGGCGCCGGTCCTCCATCGGGGATCAAGACCTCCAAGCCGGCCCAAATATTCCCGGAAAGGAGGCGCACAGGCTGTTGGTCTCTGTGCCTCCGGCAGGTATGGAGGCTTGCCCTATAGAACGGGATGGATTGAGGGACATCTGTGCTCTGAAGGGCCGCCGTTCCTTCAGCCGCTTTTATGGAGGCAGTATCATGGATCAAGAGGCTGCCTGGGATGCGCTGCTGGACGAGTTCCGCGCGCTGGGCGGGGTGGCCGAGAACATCTGCCTGAAGGAAGGGCGCTTCGGTCGAGGGCTCTTTCCTTGCGATCCCTCGCAGCCCATCAAGCTGCACATTCCACCGCACCTGCTGCTCGACTTGCGAAACGTGACCTTCGGCGGAGATACGTTTCGTGTCAGCGAGGCGGCCGGCTGGGGCGATCGGGAGACAGCATTTCTGGAAAATTATCAGCGGAATTTTTCCTGGGGCGGCGGAGGCCGAGCCGAAACCGAAACTCTTTTGGATCTGCTGGCGCGGGCCCCCGCCCCATTGCGGGAACTCCTCGGCCGTAACTTCGGTCTCGAACGCTGGCTGCACGGCGCCGCGCCAGAGATCGTGCAGCAGCGATATTTCGCCTCGCGCGTCATCTCTTTTGGCGGACGCGACGTGGTGATGCCGATCGTTGAGCTGGCCAATCATGGATACGACACGGAATACGTCCTCAAGGATGGGGTTGGCCTGAGCGGCCAGTTCGGAGGCGAAATCCTGGTGCGCTATTACGCGTCGGATGCTTTGGAAATGTTCCGCGGTTGGGGGTTCGTGAGCAACGAGCCGATGGCCCTCAGCCTCCCGATGACTTTGAAGACGCCGGGAGGGCCCCTGAAGATCAAACGGGAGTATCTCGCCGAGGAGGCGAAGCAGCGGATGTATGTTCCCAAGACCGACCCGCTGGCAGAGCCGCTATCGCTTTCCTACGCGCTGCTCGGCCACAAGCAGTATCCGCGTTTGGCGCGCAGCGCGTTCTATCGCGTCATGCGGGACGCCGGCCGC
>DATIEM010000149.1:0-5912 GCA_035455725.1 Rhizomicrobium sp.
CAGAAGCTGGACAAGCTCGGCATGCGGGGCAGCGATACGTGCGAACTGATCTTCGAAGATTGCGAAGTGCCGCAAGAAAACGTGCTGGGCGGCGAGGGCAACGGCGCGCGCGTGCTGATGAGCGGGCTCGATTACGAGCGCGCCGTGCTGGCCGCGGGCTCCATCGGCATCATGCAGGCGTGCATGGATGCGGTGATGCCGTACCTTCATGACCGCAAGCAGTTCGGCCAGCCGATCGGCTCGTTCCAGCTGATGCAGGGCAAGATCGCCGACATGTATGTGACGTTATCCGCGGCGCGCGCGTATGTGTACGCAGTGGCGCAAGCGTGCGACCGCGGGCAGACCACGCGCAAGGATGCGGCGGGCGCCATCCTGTTCGCGGCGGAAAAAGGCGTGTGGATGGCGCTGGAGGCGATCCAGTGCCTGGGGGGCAACGGCTACATCAACGAATTCCCAACCGGGCGGCTGCTGCGCGATGCCAAGCTCTACGAGATCGGCGCCGGCACCAGCGAAATCCGCCGCTGGCTCATCGGCCGCGAACTGTTCGAGGAGACGGTTTGATTACAACGAACCGCATCAGAACTGCTCATAGTCTGTGACGCTTAGGCTCTGGCGGGGCTTTTCTTTTCCGATTCGTTATGTGAGTTTCAAATCTCAATACTGGGGGGTACGATGAACTACACTCGAGTAGCGGCCAGCTTTGCCGTGGTCGTTTTGTTGAACGCCTGCGCTACAGAAAAGGTCGCAGAAGCTACTGGCGGCAGCCGAGCAGATGGAACTGTGGAATTGTCCTACCAATTCGGAATGTTCCAGGTTCCGAAGGTGGATTGGAGCCTAGCTCAAATCACCGCCACCGACCGCTGTCACGTGTGGGGATACTCCGGCGCCGACAAGTTCGGAGGTGAAGTCCACCATTGTGACCAGATGGGCGCCTACGGCTGCGAGATGACAACCGTTACAGTGCGCTATCAATGCACGGGCCATCCATCGTCTTGATAGGGGGCTGCGATACGTAACCTCGGATCTGGCGCGCCCCGCGCTCACACTAGGCGTTGGCGTTATAGCACCGCGATCAGATGGCCCGATTTTGTGTGCGCCTTGTACGGGCGAACGTGAATCTCGACGGTGCGGCCGAGGGCGGTAAGCCAGGCTGCGAGCCGGTCGATGGTCACACTCTCCATCCGGCCGCGAAGTACTTTCGAAAGTGTCGGCTGATCGGTGCCGCAGAGCGTAGCGGCCTGCTTCTGCGTAAGCTCGCGCCGTTCGATGGTTTCGCCGATGGCATCGATGAGCGAGCTTTTGACGGTCAGCTCTGCGGCCTCAGCCGGGCTGAAACCCATATCGCGGAACACATTGCCGCTGCTTCGCTGCGCCTCAATTTTTTTCATGACTGAACTCCTTGTCGATTTCGATGGCGCGCGTCAATCGTGCCTCGATCAGCCGCTTATCGGCTCTTGGAAGCCCAATGCCGGACTTCGACTTTTTCATAAACGCATGCAGCACATAGACCGCATTTCTGAGGCGCACCACGTACATCAGTCGATACGCATTCGTGTCGAATGCTTCGCGAAACTCGTACACGCCCGGACCGAACTGCGGCAGGGTCTTCGTGTCGTCCGTGGGTCGGCCCTGCTGCACTCTGCGTAGCCGGTACCCAAACGAGGCCTTGACCGGCTTGGGCATGGCAGAGATGTCGTCCTTGCTGCTCCCAATCCATACGACCTCGCGTGCTGGCATTTGCTCGGTCGCCTGCGCCTTTCCCCCTCGTCGCACCATTGCTAGATATATGGCAAAAATATCATACCGCGTCAACACCACGCTTTGAGACCGCGAGGATTGCGCGAAACGATAGCGGCGCCGGCCGCGTTCTCCCCGCCATGGGTTATCCGCAAATTGTGGAGACGCTGGGCTCCGCCATCGATGTGGCGGGGGTGGTGCTGATCATCGCGGGCCTGTTGATTGCCTGCGGGCGGTATCTGCTGAAGTTCCGGGTGGTGGAAGGCAGCTACACGATCTTCCGGCAGGACATCGGCCGCGCCATCCTGCTGGGGCTCGAAGTCCTCGTTGCCGGAGACATCATCAAAACCGTGGCGGTAAAGCCGACCGCCATCGGCGTGGCGGTGCTGGCCGGCATCGTGCTGATCCGCACGTTCCTCAGCTTCAGCCTCGAGGTGGAACTGGACGGCCGCTTTCCCTGGCAAAAGGCCGGCAACAAAGAGTAGCGGTTCTTCGGCAGATGGGGCGGATCGCCAGTTTGACGTTTGGGCCCAAAATCACGATATGAGGGGCTGATCCCAATCCCTTCCGAAAGGCCCCCGGCATGTCCACCGACGTCGTCATTCTTTCCGCCGCCCGCACCCCCATGGGCGGATTTCAGGGCGAGCTGGCCGCCAAAACCGCGGTCGAGCTGGGCTCCGCGGCTATTCAGGCCGCCATTTCCCGCGCCGGGGTGAAGCCGGACGATGTGCAGGAAACCATCATGGGCTGTGTGCTGCCGGCCGGCTTGGGCCAAGCTCCTGCCCGTCAGGCGAGCCGCACCGCCGGCCTGCCGGATGCGGTCGCCGCCACCACCGTCAACAAGGTCTGCGGCTCGGGCATGAAGGCCGTGATGCTGGCCGCGGACCAGATCAAGACCGGCGAGGCCGATATCATCGTGGCGGGCGGCATGGAAAGCATGACCAACGCGCCGTACCTGCTGGCGAAGGCCCGCGGCGGCTACCGCATCGGCCACCAGCAGATGTTCGACCACATGTTCCTCGACGGGCTGGAGGATGCCTACGAGCACAAGGCAATGGGCGTGTATGCGGAGGACGCCGCAAAGCACTACCAGTTCTCGCGCCAGGATCAGGATGCCTACGCGACGGAGTCGCTCAACCGCGCCAAGCGCGCGCAGACGGATGGTTCGTTCGCCGATGAAATCATCGCGGTGAAGATCGCCAGCAAGAAGGGCGAAACCGAAGTTGCCGAAGACGAGCAGCCGAAGAAGGCGGACCCCGCGAAAATCCCCACGCTGAAACCCGCTTTCGCCAAGGACGGCACAGTGACGGCCGCCAACGCGTCCTCGATTTCCGACGGCGCCGCCGCGCTGGTGCTGGCGCGCGCCGATGTGGCGAAGGAGAAGGGGCTAAAGCCCATCGCGCGTATCGTGGCGCAGGCGAGCCACGCGCGCGAGCCGCGCTGGTTCACGGCCGCGCCCGTCGGCGCGATCGAGAAGGTGCTGAAGAAAGCGGACTGGAAGAAGGAAGACGTCGACCTCTTCGAGATCAACGAAGCTTTCGCCAATGTCGCCATGATCGCGATGAAGGAATTGGGCCTGCCGCACGACAAGGTGAACGTGAACGGCGGCGCCTGCGCGCTCGGCCACCCCATCGGCGCGTCCGGCGCGCGGCTGCTGGTGACCTTGCTGAATGCGCTCAAGAAGCGGGGCAAGAAGCGCGGCGTCGCCTCGCTCTGCATCGGCGGCGGCGAAGCCACGGCGGTGGCGGTGGAGCTGCTGTAACGTGAACCCGCTGCAGCAACTGCTCAAGTTTCTGGCGCATCTCGATTCGCTGGGAGCCGGCTACATTCTGAGCTCGGATTCCGTGGCGGTCATCGTTCTGGTGCGGACGGACGAGGGAATTCACGAGGTCTCGTTCTTCGGCGACGGCCAAATCGAGATCACCAATTTCGCGGCCGAGGACGAGGCGGACAGCCTTGGCTTCACCGAGCTGCTCGAAAGCTTCACGGGCGACACCGGCCAGCCGAATTGAGAATCACCTCCCCCTCTGTGGGGAGGTCGACGCGATGAGCGCAGCGAAATCGCGTCGGGTGGGGGGCGATTTCACCGCTGCCGCAGCGTCAATACCGTCCCCCACCCGAAATGCCTCGCTGCGCTTCGGCATTTCGACCTCCCCACAAAGGGGAGGTAAGACTTACATGCGTGGGGGCGAGGGCTTCTGTATGTTGGCGACGAAATGAGTCATTGCCAGCGCTTGGAAGGCTTTAAGATGAAGCTAAAACTCGTGAAATTCGCCTCAGCTCTTTGCTTAGGTATCTTCGGCGCCAATAGCGCCGCTGCCAACGAAATCGCGCCAGATTGCAGCTATCCCGGTGCCGAACGCATAGCTGGGATTGAAGGTACAGTGACTTTGGCCATTACCGTCGCGACCGATGGTTCTGTCCGCGACGCGCAGGTCACTCAATCGAGTGGGAACGTGGAATTAGACCGGGTTGCGGAGGTGTGTGTCAAAGCAAAATGGCGTTACAAACCCGCTATGAAGGACGGAGTACCCGTCGAAGCAAAAACCCAGGCTAGAGTAGTGTGGAAGCTTCCACAGTGAGGTGGAATTAAGTGCCCGCCATAAAATCCGCCATCTCGCCCAATTCGCCCGCCTTCAAGTTCAATGTGGAGGCCATGGGCAAGCTCGTGGCCGAGCTGAAAGAGAAGATGGCGCGCGCCGCGCTGGGCGGGGATGAGAAAAGCCGCAAGCGCCACACCGAGCGCGGCAAGCTCTTGCCGCGCG
Source organism: Rhizomicrobium sp. (assembly GCA_035455725.1). Classification (GTDB taxonomy): domain Bacteria; phylum Pseudomonadota; class Alphaproteobacteria; order Micropepsales; family Micropepsaceae; genus Rhizomicrobium. Next base: position 4,503 of record DATIEM010000149.1, read on the forward strand.
AGCGGGTGGAGCGGCTGATCGATCCCGGTTCGCCGTTCCTGGAGCTTTCGCCGCTGGCCGCCAACGGCATGTACGGCGGCGGCATTCACGCCGCCGGCATCATCACCGGCATCGGCCGCGTGATGGGGCGCGAATGCGTCATCGTCTGCAACGATGCCACCATCAAGGGCGGCACTTATTATCCCGTCACCGTCAAGAAGCATCTGCGGGCGCAGGAGATCGCCCGCGAGAATCGGCTGCCCTGCATTTATCTGGTGGATTCCGGCGGCGCCAATCTGCCGAACCAGGCGGAGATTTTCCCCGACCGCGAGCATTTCGGCCGCATCTTCTTCAACCAGGCGACCTTGTCGGCCGCCGGCATTCCGCAGATCGCCAGCGTGATGGGCTCCTGCACGGCGGGGGGCGCCTATGTGCCGGCGATGAGCGACGAAACCATCATCGTGAAGGGGCAGGGCACCATTTTCCTCGCCGGGCCGCCGCTGGTGAAGGCCGCCACGGGCGAAGTGGTGACCGCGGAAGATTTGGGTGGCGCCGATGTGCACGCCAAGATCTCCGGCGTGGCCGATCACTACGCCAACGACGATGGCCACGCGCTCGCCATCGCGCGGCGCATCGTCGCCCACCTCAACGATCGCAAGCAGCCGGACATTCCGCTGATCGCGCCGCGGCCGCCCGCCTACGAGACCGCGGAGTTGGACGGTGTGGTGCCGCCGTTCCTGTCGATACAATACGACGTGCGCGAGGTGATCGCGCGGCTGGTGGACGCCTCCGAGCTCGACGAATTCAAGAAGACCTACGGCACCACGCTGGTCACCGGCTTTGCGCACATCGAAGGCATGCCGGTGGGCATCGTCGCCAACAACGGCATCCTGTTTTCCGAAAGCGCGCTGAAGGCGGCGCACTTTGTCGAGCTGTGCTGCCAGCGCCGCATTCCGCTGTTGTTCCTGCAGAACATCGCGGGCTTCATGGTGGGAAAGAAGTACGAAGCGGGCGGGATCGCCAAGGACGGCGCCAAGATGGTGACAGCGGTGGCCTGCGCGCAGGTGCCGAAGATCACCTTGATCATCGGCGGCAGCTACGGCGCGGGAAATTACGGCATGTGCGGCCGCGCCTATTCGCCCCGCTTCCTCTTCACCTGGCCCAATTCGCGCATCAGCGTGATGGGCGGCGAGCAGGCGGCATCGGTGCTGGCCGCCGTGCATCGCGACGCCGAAATCTGGACGCCGGAAGAGGCCGAAGAATTCAAGGCGCCGATCCGCCAGAAATACGAAGACGAAGGCAATCCGTATTACGCCACCGCGCGGCTGTGGGACGATGGGATCATAGCCCCCGCCGATACCCGGCGGGTGCTGGCGCTCGCGCTCTCCGCCTCCCTCAACGCGCCCATCCCCGACACCAAGTTTGGTGTGT
>DATIEM010000150.1:0-26685 GCA_035455725.1 Rhizomicrobium sp.
AAGGCAATCGCGACACCGGCTTCGCCATCATCGGTGTAGGCCAGGTTGGAGCCGGGCACCGCAGCACTGCCATGCGTGCCGCCGGGAAATGTGCCCACCTGGCCCAGCATCGCGCTTGTTGCGATATCGACGACGGCCAGATGGTCGCCGTGCGCGACGTAGACCCGATTGCGCTCGCTGTCGAAGCTCGCGTAGTCCCAGCGTTCGGGGACACCGAGCGGGATCGCTTTCGCAATACGGTAAAGCGGCGCCGCGGTGGCTGCTTCGAACAAAAACATTTGCGCCAGAACCGCAGCCGCGCACACAGTCAGGCGTTTGCCGTTCACGATCGACCTCATCTCGGGAGCTTCTCTCTTGCCGCAAACGGGCGCCCTGCACCAGATCGTCGCCAGCGCGGCAGCTTTATTCTTTGTAATGGTGCCGTCCTGTGTGCGGGCGGGGGCCACCCTATCTCTCGGACGATGCGGAACCCACCGAGTATCAGCACTACGAAATCTACGCCTTCGCCAACGGCGATGTCGGAGACAGCGGCAGCGGAGGCGAAGCGGGCATCGATTTCAATTATGGGGCTACACCTGACCTTCAGCTGACCGCCGTCCTGCCGATGGCCTACGCAAGCCCCAACGATGCGCGGAGCGATGTCAATCTGGGCAATATCGAGCTCGCTGGCAAATACCGGTTCCTGCACCAGGATGACATTGGTGTGGATGTCGCCGTATTTCCGCGTCTCTTCCTGCCGGCCGGCTCCGCCCAGGTAGGCGAGCGCCACGTCTCATTCCTGCTGCCCCTCTGGTTCGAGAAAGATTGGGGCAAGTGGTCGGGCTTCGGCGGCGGCGGCTGCGTGCTGAATCAGGGCGGCGAATCGCGCAATTTCTGTCTTGCGGGATGGGCCGTCGCCTATCAGCTCCTGCCGAAGTTGCAGATTGGCGGCGAAGTGTTTCACCAGACGGCAGACACCAAAGCGGGACGCGCCGCGACGGTGCTGGGCGCCGGTCTCAGATACGACCTCAGCGACAATTATCACCTGCTGGGCTACATCGGGCCTACGGTACAGAACGCCGCCGAAACCAACCGGTACACCTGGTATGCCTCCATCCTCTTCACCTTCTGAAGGCGCGGGCTTCGCGCGCGCCAGCCTGAGCAAGGTTCCCGCCGTTACGCTCACCTTCTGGATCATCAAGATCCTTGCCACCACCCTGGGCGAGACCGGCGGCGACACCGTCAGCATGACGATGAACCTCGGGTACCTCGTCGGCACGGCGATTTTCGCCACCGCGCTAATAGTCTTCGTCGTGCTGCAAATCCGCGCCAGGGCTTTTCACCCGTTTCTCTACTGGGCGACGATCATCGCCTCGACCACGGCGGGCACCACGCTCGCGGATTTCGCGGATCGCTCGCTAGGCATCGGCTATGCCGGCGGCTCCAGCGTGCTGCTCGCCTGCGTGTTGGGGATGCTCGGACTGTGGTACTGGTCGGAAGGCAGCGTGTCGGTAGACACGGTGAACACGCCGAAGGTGGAAGCCTTTTACTGGGCGACCATCACGTTCTCGCAAACGCTTGGTACCGCGCTCGGGGATTGGGTCGCGGCGGCGCCCGATGAGAACCCGCCCGGCATGGGGCTGGGCTACGAAATTGGCGCGCTGGTCTTCGGAGGCGCGCTGGCCGTCATTGCCGCGCTCTATTTCTCCACGCGCATCTCTCGCGTTTTGCTGTTTTGGGCGGCGTTCATCCTGACCCGGCCGCTCGGCGCGACGCTCGGCGACCTGCTCGACAAACCGCTGAGCCACGGCGGCCTGGCGCTCAGCCGTCCACTCGCAAGCGCGGTGCTGGCGGTTCTGATCGTCGGTTGCATTCTGATTTTCCCACAGCGCCCTGGCGTTCATCCGGCTGCCGCTGGCAATACGGCCTGACGCTTCAAGGTCGCCAAGTTTCGTGCAATATGGCGCGAATCGCGAGCGTCAGCGCCGCATAACAGCAGGGGAATTCCATGCATTTGTCTGGTCGTGTTCTTTCGTTGGCCGCAGGGATTGCGGCAGCTGCACTTCTTACCGCTCCGGCACTGGCCGGACACGGTAAGGCGGGCCTGTGGGACGTGACGGTCACCACGAACGCCGGAGGCGCGGCGATGCCCGATATGTCGAAACTGCCGCCCGAAGCGCAGGCTATGATGCGCGCCCGTGGCATGACGATGAACGGACATACCATCACGGTGCAGCACTGCATGACGCAAGGCGAAGTCGACGCGAACAATCCGCCTGCCATGCGCAACCAGAAGGAATGCAAAATCGCGAATTCGCGGATCAGCGGAAATTCGTTTTCGGCGGATATGACGTGCAGCGGGGAAATGACCGGCACCGGTCACATGGAAGTCACCTACGATTCCACGGAGCATTATGCGGGCAAATCCACCATGAGCGGCACGGTGAACGGACATCCGATGAGCACGTCTACCACCTTCGAAGGCCGCTGGGTGGGCGCCGATTGCAAGGGCGTGACGCACTGACTTTCACGCAACTGCGTCAAGCGGCTGATGGCGCAGCGTCGCTGGCCGCGATGCTGCGCTCGTCTACACGCGTCGTGGTCTTCACCGGAGCGGGTATTTCCACCGAATCCGGGATTCCGGATTTCCGCTCGCCCGGTGGCATCTGGACGCGCATGGCGCCCATCGACTTCGACGATTTCCTGCGCTCGGCCGAGATGCGCCGCGAGGCGTGGCGCCGGCGCTTTGCCATGGAGACGACCTTCGCTGCGGCGCGGCCCAACGCCGGTCATCACGCTATTGCGGAACTGGTCGCGCGCGGCAAGGTGAGCCATGTCATCACGCAGAATATCGACAATTTGCATCAGGAATCCGGCCTCCCGGCAGAGCAGGTGATCGAGCTGCACGGCAACACCCGCTACGCGAGGTGTCTCGACTGCGGTGCGCGGATGGAGCTCGAACCCATTCGCGCCCATTTCGAAGCCCACGGCGTGCCGCCGGATTGCTCTGAGTGCGCCGGCTTATTGAAAACAGCGACGATTTCTTTCGGGCAACCCATGCCGGAGGTAGAGATGGCGCGGGCGGAAGCCGCCACGCTGGCCTGCGATCTGTTTCTGGTACTCGGCTCCTCGCTTGTGGTGTATCCGGCCGCCGGATTTCCGCGGCTCGCCAAACGCAACGGCGCCAGGCTTGTCATCGTCAACCGGGAACCAACCGAGCAGGACGAGCTCGCCGAGCTGGCTATCCACGCCGGCATTGGCGAAACCATGCGCGGGGGCGTTCTCTACTCTTGGCTAGAGCCGGAGCCTGTGGTTTGCTCTGTCCGTTCAGGGGTGTGGTGCGGAGCAAAGACATGCGGCGCATGCTGATTGTCATCACCGTCCTGCTCCCCAGCAGTGCGACCTTCGCCGATCCGGTCGGCGCGCCCTGCCCGGATCTGACCCCGGCCAACCAGTGGCGTGCCGCCTTCAGCGCACATCTGGATCCCGGACTGGGTTATCAATCCGCCAAAACCCGGGCGATGACGAGGCTTGCGCGGGAGGGGCTTCTGCAGCGGAAGGCCGACGGCGGAAAGTTGACGGAGGCGCACCGCGCAGAGCTGCAGGCGCGGCTGAATGCCGTTGAACGCGGGCAATACTGATCCTAACATAAGGAACCTTCCGCTAAGCGGGCCCGTTTTCCCATAACGAGCGCGCCGCTGCGGGCCCGTCAGAGGCAATGAAGCAAGGAGACAGCACATGTCGCGTTCAACATTGCTATTCATGGGCGCCGCGGTTGTTGCCGGCGCAGCCGGTCTGATTTCGTTTGCCACGCCTGCTGCATCGCAGGCCGCCGTAACCTATTCCTACAATGGTCCGCCTGAAGAAGTGATCGTGACCGCCCCGCGCCCTGCGCTGCGGCGCTTTCGGGAGCAGGGCGGCAATATGGATATGCCGCCGGAGCGCGTGTCGCTTTCGACCCGGGTGAGCTATCGCGATCTGGACCTTCTCTCGCCACAAGGCGCAGATCAGTTGCGCGATCGCGTGGTACGTGCTGCCTATCGTGTCTGCCGGCGTTTGGACGAGCACTATCCATTTCAGCGCCTGAGCACATCAACGCCTTGCGAGCGCGAAGCGGTAGAAAATGCACTCATCCGCGCCGACGAGGCGATCAACGCCGCCCGTGAAGATTACGTCTATAGCTTCATGGAGTAGCGCGGAAACAGCCGCTTCGCTTGCCTCCGCGTTAGAACTTAGGCCGTTGCCCCTGCCTCGCCGCGGCTGAGACCGGCGCGGAAACGAAGAACGCGCCACATCAGGGCCGCTGCCAGTTCCGTGGCGCGGCCCTGCGGTTTGGCGCCGACCGCCTTTGCCACCATCTGAACCAGCTTGCGGATATGGTGCCGCTGATAAATCTGCCCGGTCCGCGCCAGCGAGGCCTTGGTGTAGACCGAGCGGACGTAAGGTTTTGCAGCCTCTTCCTCCGGCCTCACGTTGGCGCAATAGTAGGCATAGGCCAGTTCATCGTCATCGGATTCATTAATGCGGCCCAAAGCCACCGCGAGCCGCCGCCAGAACGGCAGCTCCGGCTCGGCTTGCCGGTGAAGCGTATCGAAGAACAGCCGGTAGTGGCGGAATTCGTCGGCCGCGATGCGCCCCGCAATGTCCTTGAGCACCGGCTCGTCCGTCGCGTCCCGGATGGCGCTGTAGTACGAGGAGGTGCCGGATTCCACCACGCAGCGCGCAATCATCTCGCCGCGGCGGCTTCCTCGCACGGAGACGGTTTCATCGCTCTGAAAGTGGGGGGCGCGGTAGCCGGCGTGGAAGCGGGCGAAGGCCTGTTCGAAGTTCCAGGACGAATCGGCCATTTCGGCCCATCGGCCCAGCGCCAGCCCGTGCTGCGCCTCCTCCTGCCCCCAGCGCTCGAAATCGGCGATGGTTCTGTCGGCCCCGCCGAACACCCGCGCCAGATAGCTGACATAGGCCGGCGCGTTATATTCCACGAGCGCCGCAGCCTTGATCGCCGCGATCATGCCCGCATCCGTACGGCTGCGATCGAAGCGATCCCAAGGGATGTCCTCGAGGGTCCAGCCCGCCGTATAGACCGTTGCGTCCGCCATGCCTGATTCGCCTGAATGCCCTGATTTGTGAACGTCTTATATCAGACCGCGTTGCCAGGCTGAAACGCCGGAATTTGGCCCCAAAAGTCCAGTAAGGTTTTCAAGTCCCGCCCGCAAATCCATATGTTAGAACCGCGGCGGGAAATGAATCGTTATGGAACAGCTGCTGGAACTGGCGCGCGAGCGCAAGCTCGACCGGGTGGGCGCGACTTACGCCGTGGTGGCGTGGATTGTGGTCCAGGCCGCGTCGATCGCGCTGCCGGCCTTTTCCGCGCCGGCCTGGACATTGCGCTGGCTGATCGTGGCCGCCATGGCGGGGTTTCCGCTCGTTCTCGCGGCCACGTGGGTGAAGGGGGCTCGCACCGCCCCCGCGCCGCGCCCGATTGCGGCGAAGGACTGGCTGCTGATCGGCCTGATCGGGCTAGTCGCGGTGCTCCTGATCGTGCAGCTGGCGCTCGGATTTTCCTGGGAGCGGGCGGCGCGCGCGCCCGGATCGCCGCCTGCAATCGCCGCATCGTCGATCGCCGTGCTGCCCTTCGCCAATCTCAGCGGCGATCCGAAGAAGGTCTATTTCAGCGACGGGGTTACCGACCAACTGATCACTGAGCTGGCGCAGACGCCCTCGCTGCGGGTTGCGGCGCGCTCGTCGTCCTTCGCCTTTCGCAACAAGAACGTGGATGTGAAAAGCATCGCCAGAGCGCTCAATGTGCGAACTGTGCTGGAGGGCAGCGTGCGCGAGGACGGCAAGCGCGTGCGCATCGCCGCCGAGCTGGTGGACGCCGCAAACGGCTTCCAGATTTGGTCGCAATCTTACGATCGCGATCTCACCAACATTCTCTCACTCCAGGATGAGATCGCGCATGCGATTACCGAAGCAGTTGCGCAACGGTTCCTGGGACACCCGATTGTCGCGAACCTGATCCATCCCAAGCCTCAGGCGATCGATCCGGAAGCGTATAAGGCGTTTTTGCAGGGTCAGTACTATTTCGGGCAGCGGACGAAGGAAGGCGTGTTGCGCGCCATCGACCTCTTCACCCGGACGATCGCTCTTGCGCCGAACTACGCGGATGGTTTCGCAGCGCTGGCCGATGCGCACGCCACCGCCGCGCTCGATTATCAGGTGCCGCGCGAAGCGCCGGCCGCGCTCGATGCTGTAAAGAAGGCTTTTGCCCTCGATCCGAACAATCCCACCGCGTTCATGGCGCGGGCTACTGTGGAGCTCCTGCAATGGCGCTGGCGCGCGGCGGCGGCCGATATGCGCCGGCTGGAACAGCTGCATGTAAACACTGCGCCGGTCTGGCACATGCGGGCGCTGTTCTTCGACTATATGGGCCTTTCGCAGTTCTGCGGGCAGGCGGAAGAGCAAGCGATAAAGCTCGATCCGCTCTCCTTCATCGATCACTACAATCTTGCCCTCTACCGCCTGCGGGAGAAGCGTTACGACGATGCGGCTCGCGTTGCGGCGCAGGCCTGGGCGCTACAGCCGGGCAATGCCGACCTCCAACAGGTGCAGGTGCAGATTGCGCTGGCCAGGCATGACATGAAAGGCGCCGAGCGCATCCTCGCGGCGCTGGTGGCGCAATCGGGCGAAGACTCGCCCTATACCGCGGCGGCCCGGTTCTTCATTCTTGTTGCCAAAAAGGACTATGCGGCCGCGCGCAAGTTCGTCGATACCGTGGCCAAACGGTTTCCGTCCAGCGACATCACCGCCAACGACCTCGGCATCGCCTATGCCCTGACGAACGATACCGACCGGGCGATGATGTGGTTTCGCCGGGCCGTGGACCTCCACGAAGCCTCGTTCCTGCCGGTCATGGATACCAATCCTCTGCCGGCAAAAGTGTTGGCCGATCCGCGCTGGAAGGCGCTGCGAAACGAACCCGAGGTGCGAGACTGGGCAGATGCCCGCCGCGAAATCGCCCGTGAATTCCAGCAGGGCGAATAGTCACAACGAGGCGCGCAGGGTCTTCAGCGCATCGACGGTGTCGACCGCGCGGGCGCGGTCCGTCTCGCTCTTGGCGAGCAGAATGTCTTCTTCGGCATCCTTGATGCGCTCGTCCAGCGCCACGGTGTCGACATCCGCCATCGGCATGGCTTCTTCGGCGAGCACTGTGACTTTTGTGGTGGTGACTTCGGCGAAGCCGCCCAGCACGAAAAAGCGCTGGTCGCCAAGCGTGCCGCCGCTCACGTCGATGACGCCGGGCTTCAAGGTGGTGATGAGCGGCATGTGCCCGGCCAGCACGCCGAAATAACCGTCGGCTCCGGGCAGGGTGACCATGTCGGCTTCTTCCGACAGCACCAGCCGCTCCGGCGAAACCAGATCGAAGGGAATTTTGTCAGCCATCTTACGCCGCTTCGGCTGCCATCTTCTGGGCTTTGGCAACCGCGTCTTCGATGGTGCCGACCATGTAGAACGCCTGCTCCGGCAGGTGATCGTATTCGCCATTCGCCAGCGCCTTGAAGCTGCGCACGGTGTCTTCCAACTTCACGAACACGCCGGGAAGGCCGGTAAACACTTCCGCCACGCTCATCGGCTGCGACAGGAAGCGCTCGATCTTGCGGGCGCGCGCCACCGTCAGCTTGTCCTCTTCGGAAAGCTCGTCCATGCCGAGAATGGCGATGATGTCCTGCAGGCTGCGGTAGCGCTGCAGAATCTGCTGCACCTGGCGCGCCACGTTGTAGTGCTCCTCGCCCACAATGCGCGGATCGAGCATACGCGAGGTGGAGTCGAGCGGGTCCACCGCCGGGAAGATGGCCTTCTCGAACACCGAACGCGACAGCACCGTGGTGGCATCGAGATGCGCGAACGAAGTGGCCGGCGCGGGGTCGGTCAGGTCGTCGGCCGGCACGTAAATCGCCTGCACCGAGGTGATCGAGCCCTTCGTCGTGGTGGTGATACGCTCCTGCAGCGCGCCCATGTCGGTGGAAAGGGTTGGCTGATAGCCCACGGCGCTCGGAATGCGGCCCAGCAGCGCCGACACTTCGGAGCCGGCCTGCGTGAAGCGGAAGATATTGTCCACGAAGAACAGCACGTCGCGGCCCTGATCGCGGAAGTATTCGGCAACGGTGAGGCCGGAGAGGCCGACGCGCGCGCGAGCGCCCGGCGGCTCGTTCATCTGGCCGTACACCAGCGCGCACTTGCTGCCCTCCACCGAACCCTTCTTGGGGTCCTTGTTCACGCCGGACTCGATCATCTCGTGGTAGAGGTCGTTGCCTTCGCGGGTGCGCTCGCCCACGCCGGCGAATACCGAATAGCCGCCGTGCTGCTTGGCGACGTTGTTGATCAATTCCATGATGGTGACGGTCTTGCCGACTCCGGCGCCGCCGAAGAGGCCGATCTTGCCGCCGCGCGCATACGGCGCGAGCAAATCCACCACCTTCATGCCGGTGACGAGCACCTGCGCTTCAGTGGACTGGTCGGTGAAGGCGGGCGCTTCCTGATGGATGGCGCGCCGCTCGGTGGTTTGCACCGGGCCGGCTTCGTCCACTGGCTCGCCGATGACATTGATGATGCGGCCCAATGTTGCTTCACCGACGGGCACGGAAATGGGCGCGCCGGTATCGGTCACGTCCTGACCGCGCACCAGACCTTCCGTCGCATCCATCGCGATGGTGCGCACGGTGGATTCGCCCAGATGCTGCGCCACTTCCAGGATCAACCGGTTGCCGCGGTTCTCGGTGGCAAGCGCGTTCATGATCTCCGGCAGGTGGCCGTCAAACTGCACGTCCACCACCGCGCCCAACACCTGCGTGATGTGGCCGATCTTGTTGCTGGGGGTCATCATGTTCATGGCAGTGCTCCTACAGCGCTTCCGCGCCAGAAATAATCTCGATCAGTTCCTTGGTGATCATGGCCTGACGTGTGCGGTTGTACTGCAGGGTCAGCTTGCCGATCACGTCGCCCGCATTGCGCGTGGCGGAGTCCATGGCGCTCATCTTGGCGCCGAATTCCCCCGCCACGTTCTCCAGCAGCGCGCGGAAAATCTGGATACTGACGTTGCGCGGCAAGAGCGCGGTGAGGATTTCGCCTTCATCCGGCTCGTATTCGTATTGCTGCTGCACGCCGCCCGCGGCAACCGCTTCGATCGGGGCGGGGATCAGCTGTTGCGCCGTCGGCACCTGGCTGATGACCGACTTGAAGCGCGAATAGATGATGGTGGCCACATCGAACTCGCCATGATCGAACATCTCCAGCACCTTGCGGGCGATGTTCGCGGCATCGGCGAAACCGATGTGCTTCTTGCCCATGAAGTCGACCGTATCGACGATTATGGAACCGTAGGTCCGGCGCAGCTGGTCGCGGCCTTTGCGGCCGACACAAAGAATCTTGACCGTCTTGCCTTCCTGCAGCAGCGCCTGAATCCGCTGGCGGGCGAGACGCACGATGTTGGTGTTGAAGGCGCCGCACAGCCCACGGTCCGCGGTCGCGACGATCAGCAGATGAACGGCATCGCTGCCGGTGCCGGAAAGGAGGCGAGGGGCGCCCGCCTGGCCGCGCACGCCTTCCGCCACATTGGCGATCACGGCGCTCATTTTCTCCGCGTACGGACGCGCGGCTTCCGCCGCTTCCTGCGCGCGGCGCAGCTTCGACGCAGCCACCATCTGCTGCGCCTTGGTGATCTTGCGGATGGACGTGACCGTCGCGATCCGCCGCCGGAAGGAAATCAGGCTCGGCATTTAGGCAAAGCCCTTGGCGAAATCGTCCAGCAGCGCCTTCAGCTTGTCCTCGGTGTCTTTCGACAGCGCTTTCTCGGTGCGGATGGCGTTCAGGATTTCCGGGCTCTTGGCGCGAACGGCCCGCAGCAGTTCCGTCTGGAAGCGCTGCACGTCGCTGACCGGAATGCGGTCGAGGTAGCCGCGCACGCCGGAGTAGATTGCCACCACCTGTTCTTCCACCGGCATGGGCGAGTACTGCGGCTGCTTCAGCATCTCCGTCAGCCGCGCGCCGCGATTGAGCAGGCGCTGCGTGGCCGCATCGAGGTCGGAGCCGAACTGCGCGAAGGCCGCCATCTCGCGGTACTGCGCCAGCTCCAGCTTCATCGAGCCGGCGACCTGTTTCATGGCCTTGATCTGCGCCGCCGAGCCCACGCGCGACACCGACACGCCCACGTTCACCGCCGGGCGGATGCCCTGGAAGAACAGGTCGGTCTCAAGGAAGATCTGGCCGTCGGTGATCGAGATCACATTGGTCGGGATGTAGGCGGATACGTCGTTCGCCTGAGTTTCGATGACGGGGAGCGCGGTGAGCGAGCCGCCGCCGTTATCCGCATTCAGTTTCGCCGCGCGCTCGAGCAGGCGGGAGTGCAGATAGAACACGTCGCCGGGATAGGCTTCGCGGCCGGGCGGGCGGCGCAACAGCAGCGACATCTGTCTGTATGCCACGGCCTGCTTGGAAAGATCGTCGTAGACAATCAGCGCGGCCATGCCGTTGTCGCGGAAGTATTCCCCCATGGCGCAGCCGGAAAACGGCGCAAGGTACTGGAGCGGCGCGGGCTCGGATGCAGTGGCGGCGACCACGGTGGTGTATTCCATGGCGCCCGCGTCTTCGTGCGTCTTCACAATCTGCGCGACCGTCGAGCGCTTCTGCCCGACCGCCACGTAGATACAGTAGAGCTTCTGCTTCTCGTCGCCACTGGCGTTGGTGAATTTCTGATTGATAATGGCGTCGATGGCGATTGCGGTCTTGCCCGTCTGCCTATCCCCGATAATCAGTTCGCGCTGGCCGCGACCCACCGGAATCAGCGAGTCGATGGCCTTCAGCCCTGTTTGCATCGGCTCGCTTACGCTCTTGCGGGGAATGATGCCCGGCGCCTTCACGTCCACGCGGCGGCGCTCCGCCACATCGGTGAGTGCACCCTTGCCGTCGATGGGATTGCCCAGCGCGTCCACCACGCGGCCCAGCAGGCTGCGGCCGACCGGCACCTCCACGATGGCGCCGGTGCGCTTGACGGTATCGCCTTCCTTGATGTGCTCGTCGGAGCCGAAAATCACCACGCCGACGTTGTCGTTCTCGAGGTTCAGCGCCATGCCCTTGATGGCGCCGGGAAATTCGACCATCTCGCCCGCCTGCACATTGTCGAGGCCGTAGACGCGGGCGATGCCGTCGCCCACGCTCAACACCTGTCCGACTTCGGAGACTTCCGCTTCGGCGCCGAAGTTCTGGATCTCGCGCTTCAGGATCGCGGAAATTTCTGCGGGCTGGATATTCATCTTCTCGTCCCTTCGGTCCTCGAACAGAAGTCAGAAAATCGGAAGTCAGAAATCAGAAGTGTTGATTTCGTGACTTGGGTTCCTGGTTCTGTTCCTTTCTGGTTTTCTGAATTCTGTTTTCTGACTTCCGGCGCCATCAGGCGCCCCGCATGGCCATGCGCAAACCGTTCAACTTCGTCCGGATCGACGAATCGATCATGCGTGAACCGACCTTCACGATCAGGCCGCCCAGCAGCGAAGGATCGACGCGGGTTTCGAGGTTCACATCCTTCGACAGTTTCGACCGCAGGATTGACTTCAGCTCGGCAGTTTGGTCATCGGAGAGCGGGCGTGCGCTCGTCACCTGCGCCGACATTTCGCCTTTCTGCTTCGCGACGAGGCTGCCATAGGCGCGGATGATGTCCGCCAGCGCGAACAGCCGGCGTTTCGAGGCGAGCAGGAGGATGAATCGGCGGGTGAGGGGAGCTGCTTCCATCCGGTGCAGGACTCCGTTCATGCCGGCGGCCTGCTCCTCGCGTGAGAACACCGGCGCGCGAATGAGGCGCGTCAGTTCCGGACTTTCGGCCATCAGCTGCTTCAGCGTGGCGAAGTCGGCCGCGATGGTTTCGACGGCGCGCTCTTCCTGCGCCAGCTCGAAAATGGCGAGCGCATAGCGCCCCGCCAGACCTGCCTCGTGCGCGTGTTCCGCCGCCACCGGTGCCTCGTTACCGCCCGGCCCGAAAGCGCAGCCCAAACGAGGGCGCGGGCGCTCGGCCTGGCTATCTTTAAGCTGTTGAATGAGCGAAGAAATTCACTCGCGCAGGCGACTCGGACGCCCCGCGCGCGAGGCGTTTAGCACGGGCCTCTTTGCGGCGCAACAATCTGTCCTGGCTGCAATGTCGCGGTTCCGCTCGAGCTACGCCGCGGCCCGCGCCGCAAACCAGCTGCCGGCAAACAGCGCCAGCGCGATCAGTGCCCCGGCATCCCGGTTGGCACGAAAGAGTTTCAGGCAGAGCGCCGGGTCATCGAGCTCCAGCCGGCGGACCTGCCAGAGGAAATGCGCGAGCACCGGCAGCAGAAACAGCGCTGCAAACCGGCTGCGGAGACCGAAACCTGCGGCAGCAGCGAAAAAGCCGAACGCCAGCAGATAGAAAAGGAGTACCCAGGTGCGCGCGTGCCGGCCAAACAGAAGCGCGGTGGATTTTACCCCGGCGAGCGCGTCATCGTCGATATCCTGCAGCGCGTAGATGGTGTCGTAGCCGAGAGTCCAGAAGAAGCAGCCGGCGTAGAGCACAAGGTCTGCGGCGCTGGTGCGGTCTGCCAGCGCGGCGAATCCCAGCAGAGCACCCCAGTTGAAGGTGATGCCAAGCCACGCCTGCGGCCACCATGTGACGCGCTTCATGAATGGGTAAAGCGCGATGAGAATGAGCGACAGCACGCCCAGCGCGATGGAAAACCCATTCAGGCAAAGCAGGATCACGAACCCGATAGCGCTTTGCGCGGCGGTGAACTGCCACGCCTGTTTGACTGTGATCGCGCCGGACGGGATAGGTCGTCCGCGGGTGCGTTCGACCCGCGCGTCGATCTCGCGGTCCACGATGTCGTTGTAGGTGCAGCCCGCGCCGCGCATGACAATTGCGCCGACAGCGAATAAGAGCAGGAGCCACCAGTCGCGTGAGACTGAGAAGAGCCCGCGCTGCTGCGTTGCCGCGCCAAGCGCAAGGCCGAAAACACAGGGCCAGAACAGCAGCCAGGTGCCAATGGGCCGGTCGAGCCGTGCCAGCCGGAGATATGGCTGCCAGAGTAGCGGCGCCCCATCGACCCAGCTTCGCTCTACAGCATCTGCGGGAATGACTTGCGTTTCGGCCATGCCTCACTGTCCCATGCGGCCGCGAATTGGCCAAACGCCATGAACGATCAACTCAGCGAACCGGGCGGCAAGGTGCGGCTTTATGTCGAAGTGGCTGCGCTGGTGGAAGGCGCGCAGATCGCGGCCACGCCGGCGCAGGCCCATTACCTGCTGCATGTGATGCGGGCGCGGGCCGGGGACCGCCTGTCGCTCTTCAACGGCCACGATGGCGAATGGCTGGCCCGGATCGCCGAGGTCACGAAGCGCAGCTGCGTATTCGCCTGCGAACGCCGGACGCGGGCGCAGACGGACACACCGGATCTCTGGCTGTGCTTCGCGCCCATCAAGAAAACGCCGGCCGATTACGTGTCGCAGAAAGCGACCGAATTGGGGGTGAGCGTCCTGCAGCCCGTGATGACACGACGGACCATTGTTTCGCGCGTCAATCGCGAACGGCTGAAAGCAAATGCGATCGAAGCCGCCGAACAATCGGATCGCCTGACCGTGCCGGACGCGCGCGAGCCGATAACCTTGGAGAAATTGCTCACGCACTGGCCAGCCGAACGCCGCCTGTTGTTCTGCGATGAAGCCGGTGAAGCGCCGCCGATTGCGCAGGCGCTTGCAACGCAACCACCCCCTCCCCTCGTGGGAGCGGGCGAGTTGCGAGCGCGGCGAAGCAATTCGGGGGAGGGGGCGTTTGAGCCAGAGCCCCTCCCCCAATCCTCACATGCTGCGTATGTTCGGATTGCCCCCTCCCGCAAGGGGAGCGGGGAAGCGTTTGCAATCCTCACTGGTCCGGAGGGCGGCTTCGATCCGGCGGAGCGCGATGTCATCCGGAAACACCCTTTCGTGATCCCGGTGTCGATCGGGCCGCGCATTCTGCGCGCCGACACCGCCGCACTGGCCGCGCTGTCGGTCTGGCAGGCACTGTGCGGCGACTGGCGCCAGCTTGCCTTGCTGGCCTGTGGACCCGACACTACATGCCTCTGAACGGCTGATTTAGAATTCACAGCCGCCGGGGTGTCCGTCAGAGGAGGCGAGAATGTCCATTCCGCAGCATGCGGGCGGCCCGATCGGGTCGCGCGACGACCTCGTCCGCTATCTCGAACGCGGCTCCAAGCCCAGCGCCGATTGGCGCATCGGCACCGAGCACGAAAAGTTTGTCTATGATTTGGCGACGCACAAACCGGTCGCCTACGAGGGCCGTCCCGGCATTCGCGTGCTGCTCGAGGGCTTGCGCCGCTTCGGCTGGGAGCCGGTGATGGAAGGCGAGCACATCATCGGGCTGACGGGAAAAGATGGCGCGATCAGCCTTGAGCCGGGCGGGCAATTTGAACTTTCCGGCGCGCCGCTCAAAACCGTGCACCAGACATGCGCGGAGGTGAACACCCACCAGCAGCAGCTGCGCGAAGTGGCCGGCGAGATCGGCGCGGGCGTGATCGGGCTCGGCTACGCGCCCACCTGGCGGCGCGATGAAGTCTCTATCATGCCCAAAGGCCGCTACGCGATCATGCGCAACTACATGCCGAAGGTTGGCGGCCTCGGCCTCGAAATGATGTTCCGCACCTGCACCGTGCAGGTGAATCTCGATTTCTCCAACGAAGCCGACATGGTGAGGAAGTTTCGCGTCGGGCTGGCCCTGCAACCGGTCGCCACGGCGCTGTTCGCCAACTCGCCCTTCCGCGAGGGCAAAGCGAACGGGTTTCTATCCTACCGCTCGCATGTGTGGACGGACGTGGACAACGATCGCGCCGGCATGCTGCCGTGGGTTTTCGAAGACGGCATGGGGTTCGAGCGCTATGTGGATTACGCGCTCGATGTGCCGATGTATTTCGTCTATCGCGACGGCCGCTATATCGACGTGGCGGGCAAGAGCTTCCGCAAGTTCCTGGCTGGGGAAGTACCGGAGCTGAAAGGCATTGCGCCCACGATGGACGATTGGGCGGATCACCTCACCACCATTTTCCCCGAGGTGCGGCTGAAAACGTTTCTGGAAATGCGCGGGGCCGACAGCGGTTCGTGGCGGCGTCTCTGCGGGCTGCCGGCGCTGTGGGTCGGCATTTACTACGATCCGGCGGCGCTCGATGCGGCGTGGGATTTGGTGAAGGACTGGACGGCGGACGAGCGGCAGGCGATGCGCGATGCGGTGCCAACGCTGGGCTTCAGGACGCCGTTCTGCAACCGCACCGTCCGCGATCTCGCGCGCGAGATGCTGGAGATTTCGGCTGCGGGCCTGCGCCGCCGCGCGGCGCAGGATTCGGCCGGCGCTTCGGAGGAGGGCTTTCTCGTCCCTCTCCGCGAGCTGGTCGACCGTGGCCACACGCGGGCTGAAGAATTGCTGCACAATTTCCGCACCGAATGGCACGGCGATCTGGCCCCACTGTTCGCGGAATACAATTTTCTCTGATCAGGTGCTTCCTGTGGAGTGAGGTTGATTGCCAAAACGACGGGCTTCCACCAGCCGTTGCTTCAGCTGCCGGACAATGCTGGTCCGCTCCAAATCATCCATGCCGCCCCAGCGGGCGATCTCGTCCAGTGTGCGGCCGCAGCCGATGCACAGACCGGACTTGGAATCGAGCGTGCAGACCTTGATGCAGGGTGTTTCGATCATCCGCCTGTGTTGAAAACGCAAAGCTTGTTGCCGTCGGGATCGCGGAAATAGGCGGCATAGAAGGTTTCGCCCCGCAGCCCGGGGGCTCCTTCGTCCGCGGCTCCTGCGGCGAGCGCATCGGCGTGAACTTTGTCGACGATTTGTCTCGACGGCGCAAAAAACGACACCATCGTTCCATTTCCGGAAGTTGCCGGCCTGCCATCGTAGGGTTTGCAAACCGCGAGCATCGCCGGGCTTCCTTTCACGCCGTAACCCTGTATGCGATCCATGGTCATGGTGCGGCCTGCACCCAGGGCCGCAAGGGCCTTATCGTAGAAGGTCTTCGCCTTTTCGAAATCGTTCGTTCCAAGCGTCACATATCCGATCATGATTTTCTCCTGTTTCAGCGGCCGCTCGGCAGCTGGTTGAAAGGCAATTCCTTATCGAGTCGGACGTCCTGCGGCAGGCCGAGCACGCGCTCCGCGATAATATTGCGAAGGATTTCGTCGGTGCCGCCGGCGATACGCAGTCCAGGCGCCGCCATCCAGCCCATCTGGAAAGCGCCCTGTAGCGGCGCACCCGCCCCCTTCAGCGCGCCGGCTTCGCCTTCCAGTTCCATGGCGAACGCGCAAAGCTCCTGCAGCTTGGAGGCCACCACCACTTTGGCGATGGAGGCTTCCGGTCCCGGCTGCTGCCCTTTGGAAAGGGCCGTCATGGTGCGATAGGTGGTGTACTTTAGGCCGGCGGAGCGCACATACCAGTCGGCGATCTTCTCGCGCACGCTCGCGTTGCGGATGGCCGGGCCATCCTCCAGTTCCAGCTCGCGCGCCAGCCTCAGCAGCTGGGGCACATCGAGGCTGCCGCCCTGTCCGCCGCCAACGGCGAGCCGCTCGTGCATCAAGGTGGTGAGCGCCACCTGCCAACCCTGGCCAACGTCGCCGACGCGCTGCGAATCCGGAATGCGCACGTCGGTGAAGAAGACCTCGTTGAAACCGGATGCGCCGCTCGCCTGCCTGATCGGCTTCACCTCCACGCCAGGCGATTTCATCGCGAGATAGAACATCGTCAGCCCCTTGTGCTTCGGGGCGTTGAAATCGGTGCGCGCGAGCAGCAATCCGTAGTCGGAGAATTGCGCGCCGGTGGTCCAGATTTTCTGGCCGTTAAGAATCCAGTCGTCGCCTTCGCGTTCGGCGCGGGTGCGCAGGCCCGCCGATCCCCCGGCCGGTTCGGAAAACAGCTGACACCAGATTTCCTCGCCGTACAGCGCGGGCTTCACGTAGCGGGCAAGCGTCTGTTTGTCGCTGTAAGCCATGAGTGTTGGAATGCACATGCCAAGACCGATAGCAAACGGGCTGTTGCCGCCGAATCCGGCTTTGCCTTCTTCCTGATTGAAGATCACCTGCTGGATCGGCGCGCCGCCAAGTCCTCCCAGTTTTTTCGGCCAGGCGATCTTTGCGTATCCGGCAGCTGCCTTCCTGGCCTGCCATTCGCGCTGCTGCCGGAACCACGCGTGGCCGCTGC
The DNA here is from genome assembly GCA_035455725.1 of Rhizomicrobium sp. GTDB lineage: Bacteria > Pseudomonadota > Alphaproteobacteria > Micropepsales > Micropepsaceae > Rhizomicrobium. The sequence goes on from DATIEM010000150.1 coordinate 17,228, forward strand.
GATCGCCGAGCACATCGCCGGCATCCTCCGCCAGTTTCGGCGCGTTCGCCGCGATCCACTCCCGAACCTGTGCGCGAAACGCCGCTTCGTCCGGCGTGTCTTCGAAATCCATGCGGCTCTCCTACCCGGGATCGAAGCTGAGGGTCAGCGCGCCGCCCGCAGGCGTCTCTTTCCAGAGCCGATCCAGTCGCGCCATTTCTGCGCGAATGGCGAGGATGTCCGCTTCGGAAACGGGATACGGTGCGACCTCGCGGGCATCGCACGTCACCCGGTACATGTCGATCAGATCGGCAGGCGCGGGGAATCCACCGTTTGCATCCGCCTGCATCACTTCGACAAGCCGCTCCATCTGATCGGATTCGATATCGGGCGCCATGCGGAAGGCGAGATCCTCGCCGTCCGCAACGCGCCGCATGAAGCCGCGCTTCGCCATCACATTCTCGACGGCGAAATGGACCATGTCGTGCGGGATGCCGCCGATTTTCGGGCAGGCGACTTCCTGGGTCCGGCCGTCGCGCTCGATGCGCAGGCGGTCGTATTTGCCTTCCCGCAGCTTCTCGAAGATGAACTGCAGCGTCATGCGTTGTTCGCCTCCAATTGACTGACCAGGCGATCCTTCCAGCTGCGTTGCGCGCCAAGGCTGAGTGCAAGCTCGCGCGAGCGCTTGTAATAGAGGTGGCAATCCGCTTCCCAGGTGAAGCCGATGCCGCCGTAAATCTGGATCATTTCTTTTGCCGCGTAATCGAACGCCTGGGTGGCGGAGACGCGCGCGGCCGCGGCCGCAAGGGGCAGTTCACGCGCATCGACGGAGAGCGCCCAGACGGCATAGTAGGCGTTCGAGCGCGCCAACTCGTTGTTCACGTACATATCGGCGAGCTTGTGCTTGACCGCCTGATACGAGCCGATGGGCCGCGCGAAGGCGTAGCGGGTTTTCGCATACTCCGTCGCCAGTGCCAGGCTGACATCGGCACCGCCGATCTGTTCGAAGGCGGTGAGAACAGCCGCGCGGTCCAGCACTGCTCGCGTCAGGCTCCAGCCTTCGCCGGGTTCACCCAGCGGCTCGGCGCTCGCGTCTTCAAACGCAATTTCCGCGTGCTTGCGCGAGGGATCGATACAGTCTTCGGCACGGCGGACAACCCCTTCTGTTTTCAAATCTACGATCGCCAGCGACAGGTCGCGTTCGCCGGGTTCGTCGCTGGAGCGCGCGATAACAATGGCAAACTCCGCAGCCATCCCGTCCACGACCGCAATCTTCCGGCCCGACAACTTGCCGCCCCGAAACGTGACGCGAATGGATTTCGGCGTCATCGCGCCCGGACCTTCGCTGCGGGCGAAGGTTCCGATCAGATCGCCGGCGGCGAGTCTGGGCAGATATTTCTGCTTCTGCTCTTCGGTTCCGGCGAGCAGGATAGCGTCCGCAAACGAGCACACTGTCGAGCAGAAGGGGAGGGGCGCGAGGGCGCGGCCCATCTCTTCGGCGATGACACACAATTCGAGAGGGCCGAGCCCAAGCCCGCCATAATTTCCTGGAATGGCGGTGCCGAGCCAACCCATCTCAGCCACCCTCTTCCACAATTGCCGGTCATAAGGTTCCGCGCTTTCGAACACGCGGCGCGCCGTTTTGGCGGTGCAGTGTTCGGAGAGAAATTTGCGCGCTTGCTCGCGCAACAATTTCTGTTCGTCGGAAAAATCGAAATTCACGGCATCCTGCGACAGCGATTGCCCCACGATAGCGGGTCACATGGGTGAGGGCCAAGCCGACCGCGCACAGCATTGCCGGAAATCAGGCGGCGGTTGCCTGAAGTTTGCTCTGTTGTTTCTTGCGCCGAACCTGCCGGTAGGCGCGCAACGGATCCTTGAACCTGCGCAGCGCGAATTTCGCGAAGCTTTCCAGACCGTGGTCGAATTGGCCTGCCTCCGGCAGTTTTCCCGCTGCCGCCAGGATATCGTCCGCCAGCCCATGGTCGCCGCTGAGGAACGCTTCGTAGGCGCAGGTTGCGAGAAATTCGAAGTTGGCGCTTTCCGGCATTGCCCGTACGGCGAGTCGAGGTACCCGTTCCAAATTCGGCGGCTCGGATTTTCGGCGCTCCACCAGTTGGTGCGCAAAGGCGTAGAGGTCCAGATCGGCCTCATTCTCCTCGAGCAGGGGGCCGAGGAGATCCGGATGTTTCGCAAGTGCCCGGCGCGCGGCCGACCAATTCGCTTCGCCACGCGACCCGGCGTTCTTCCAGGGGAACTCGAGATTGTTCCAGCCGTATTGGGCAAATGCCCCGATCTGGGCGCCGAGATCGTCCATCAGCAGAACATGGTCGAACTGGGCGAGCCGCTGTTTGGCCAATTCCAGGCGCTCCTCGACCAGTCGCTTCGAGCGGTAGGTCAGCGCGGCCACCAGATGATTGCGCCGCCATTGGGTACCCTTGTTCTTGAGGAATTGTGCGAACTCCTGTCCACGCTCCTCCAGCGGAAGCGATTTGTCAGGCTTGCCGATCGAGAACTGAAAAGCGGAGAACAGCCGCTCGATCGGCTCCCGCAAGATCGTGACGTAGGTCACGCCCTCGAGAAACGGCGCTTCTGACCCGATCTGCAGTTCATTTGCGACGAACTGCCATCGCGGCGAGCTGAGGAAGTGGTGCTGTTCGGCAAGGCTCCAATGCCAGAACCGGATCCGCTCGCCGGTCAGGGGATTGAGCGGATTGCCATTGGCATTCGGCCGGAACAGCGGGACGTTGCGGCGGGCCAGCTCCACGAATGAAGACCCGGCACATTTGCTGATATGGAGAAAGTAGAACACCGGCGGCTAATGCCGCATGGCGTCAAGCTGGTCAACGGCAGTGGTTCTACTGCCGCGGGATTCTTGCCGACTCTATTTCCTTTAGCACGGCCCTGGATACCCAGCCCTGCTTCTGGCTTGCGCCTTCGCCGGTGCGCACAAGCACCCAGCTGCCGCGCTGCTCGATCGGAGTTACTTCCGCATCTCTGGCGAGTTTCGTGAGGACTGCGGCGCCGGTCGAAGGCTTCTCCCGCAAATTCGCCACGCGGACGCTGACCGTGGCGTGTTGCTCTGCGGCAGGCGAGGCCGCCGCGGCGGGCACGGGAATTGAAGGCTTCGAAAGCCCCGCCATCTCGAGCAACGGTTCGAGATCGCTCTTGAGCGAGAGGCTTTGGGGCCACGCGTCGGCCACCACGGGCTGCACCCGCGGGAACAGCATGAAGGTGAGCACGCCAAGGCAGGCGACCACGGCGAAATCGCGAATCAGGCGGCGGCGGAACTGAGCTTGGCGCTGCTCCTCGTCCTCCTCCCAGCGAGGCTTGTGCTCCTGCAGGACAATCGGCCCCTGCCGCATCCGCTCGCGCTCCTGCTCAAGCACTGCGCGAGCCTCGGCAAGCTCGACCTCGCGGGTGGCGAGGCTCGTCTGGGCGGCGGCGAGCTCATGGCGCAGCGCTTCCGTGCAAAGATTTGCGTCCGCGAGACCGGTCTCGGCGCGCTGCGCCCGCTCCTTGGCGCGGTCCATCTCGGTCGCGATCTGCTGGCGCATTTTCGCTTCCACGGCGGCAAAGCGGGGAGCGTCCTCGGCGCGCCACGCCTGCTCGGCTTTCTTCAGGGCGGCATCGGCATCCTTCTTCCAGGCCTTGCGGGCCTTTTCGATTTCCGCCGCAACATTTTTCAGGGCCTGATCGGCGGTGTTGCGGGCCTGCTCGGCGGCTGTTCGAAGATCGGAAAGTTCGTGGTCACGCGCGGCCAGCGCCGATTCCGCGGCGGCCAGGTCGTCGCGCAGGCGTCGCGTTTCGCTTTCCGTCTCGATGCGATGGGTGTCGAATTCCGCGCGCACGTGCGCCAGCGAGGATTCCGCGCGCTCGAGCTGCGCGGTGGTTTCCGCAAGGGTACCGGCGAATTGCGCCTTCCACTGGCTTTCGGCCGCGGCGAGCCTCGCGGCTTCTCCTGTCTTGAAGCGCAATTGCGCTTCTGCGATCGCCGCGTCGGTTTCCTGCCGCCAGTGCGCGCGCGATTGCTCGGCGTCGCTGGAGGAGCGGCTGCGCAGGTCGTCTGCTGTGGCCCGCGTCTTCGCAAGTTCCGTCTCGCGGGCAGCGAGGGAGGCCTGCAGCGCGTTCAGCTGATGCTGACGGCCATCGGCCTGCGCCCGCGCTTCGGCCAACGCCGCTTCGCTTTGTTCCAGGCGCGCATTCAGCTCGGCAACCGATTTCGCGAGATCCTGTTTCCAGCGCGCTTCGATGCCGGCGATCCGCACGGTCTCCGCCGCCTTCCACGATTGTTCCGCGCGCTTGATGTCGGAGGCGCGGTCTTTCGAGTGCAAGCGGGCGCTGTCGGCTTCGCTGCGCGCGCTGGCGAGATCGGACTGTATCTGCTCCAGCCGCGCGTTCAGCTCTGCGACCTCTTTCGCGTTCTGCTCTTTCCAGCGGCTTTCCACCGCGGAAAGGCGCAGCTCTTCGGCGGCCTTCCAGGCCTGCTCCGCTTTCTTCAGATCGGCGGCGGATGCATCGGCCCGGCGCCGCGCCGTGCCGGCCTCGCGCTGGATCTCGGCCAGTTCGGCGTCGCGCGAAGCAAGCTGCGCCTGCAGGGCGGAGACCTGCTCCCGCAGCTCCCGGAATTCTGCATCGCCCTTGTTGGCGCTGGCGAGATGCGCGCGCGCGAGGGCGGATTCTGCGTCTTCGGCGCGGGTGCGCAGCTCCGCCAGCGTTTTCGATGCCTGCTCGCGCCAGCCGGCTTCGGCCGCGGAGAGGCGCGCGGTCTCCGCCACCTTCCATTCCACCTGCGCCTTGCTGAGCGCCGCCTGGGATTCCTGTTGCCAGCGCTTGCGGGCCTCATCGAGACTCTGTTGCGCCAGGGTCTTCGATTGCCGCGTGGTTTTTTGTTCGGCCTCCCACTCGGCGCGAATTTTTTCGATGTTGGCCTGCGCCTCGGCCGCGGCCCGTTCCAGCTGCTCGCGCAGTTCGCGATTCCAGGAATCTTCAGCGGCAGAGAATTCGTCCTTGAGCGCCTGCCGCGAGCGTTCCGCGGATTCGCTGGCGCGCTTGGCGGCAGCCAGTTCTGTTTCGCGCGCGACCAGGCTTGTCTTGGCCTTCACCAGTTCGTCGCGCACCCGTTGCAGCTCTGCGGCCAGCGCACCCGATCCGCGGGAAGGCGCAGACTCCGATCCGTCCGGAGTATGGGCGGCGATCGGGACTTCCTCGACGGACATCGTCTCGCCGTCGCCGCCCTCGACGCTGATGATGCGCACCGAAAGCGTGTGCGCCTCGTAGAATTCCGTAGGCGGAAGATATTCGAGCCCGTCCAGTTCGTCCGGCGCCAGCGACCACGACTGGTCACCGTTGTTGCGGCCTTCCGAAAGCCGCGCGCCATGGGCGAGATTTTCCACACGCAGGGTAATTCCGCGCTGGCGTTTGTAAGGTGCCATCAGGTGCGAAAGGTCGAGGGGGATCGGTTCGCCTTCCGGCTGGGTGGCGGCGCGCGCCTTTTCGGCCGCCCTGGTCGTGCCGGATGGCCGTCGTGCAAAAGCAGGACCGCGTTGCGCCATTCCCCGAACTCCCTGTCTCGCTGTTTACCAGCGGGCTGGCTTGCCACCGCGGTTTTCGCACGCTTGAGTAAACCAATGGTTGGCGCGGGCGGGGTTAATGGGAAATCATTAAGCCACAATGTGAGACCACTGTTCCGGTCATCCGTGGGGGCTGGAGGTCGTGTTCGATGCGTAAACCCCTGTTTGCCGCCCTGGCGGCCGCCCTGCTTCTGACTGCCATGCCCGCCCGAGCGGCGGAAAATCCGGTGGGCGCGGCTGTCCGCAACCTCCATCTGACGCCGGCGCAGCTCCTTTCGCTGCGGGATTTCCTCGGTGGCTTTAGCCGCGGCGTCCAGGTGGATGCAGCCGAAGGCGGCCTCTTCGTCCTCCGCGACCAGGGCTCGATGGCCTACACCGGCGAATTCGCCCTGCTTGTGCGTGGCGACGGCGCGCTGCAGGTGGACCGCATCACCGGCCCCGCGACTCTCGATCTGTCGCGCGCGGTGCAGCTGCCGGTCCGCCTGCTGGCCAAGGCGCGGGCGCAGGTAATGGCCGATGTGGCCGCCTCCCAGATGCTCCGTCCAGCCGCGGCGGCGCATGTCGAGCCGGAGGAATCTGCGCCAGCTTCCGCGATGCTGCCGCAGCCGCAGCTTGCGGGGCTGAAGCATGTGGGCAGCGGCGGCGACATGGCGCTCTTCCAGGCCCGCGCGATCTTCTTTCCGGACGGCTCCGGCATGGTGGCGGAGGTGCACGCGAGCGCGAAGCCGCCGCCAGCCGCGAGCCAGACGCCCGCCCCCCTGCGAATCGTCGTGCGCTATTATCCCGCGGTGCGCAGCGACGGCGCGCGCGTGTGGCGCGACGCCGTCACCGAATTCGACACAGACGTGCCGCTTCGGCCCGACGATCTGGAAACACGCTTCGCCTGCGCGAGCACCGGCCCTTGCGCCCCGCCGCGCGGATTGCCCACGCCGGCGGGGTTTCACATGATCCGCTGGAGGCACCAGCTGATCGCGGCCGTGCCGCCCACGCTGCTGGCGCAACTCGCGCCGCCGCCGGCCGCAGCACCCGGTCCGCTCGCTGCCGCCGCGCCGGAGACGTCAGCGGCCCAAAATACTCCGCCGCCGGACTCTGCGCCGTCCTCCCCGCCACAATTGTAAGTTCCGGGGACGAGCGTAGAGTAATCCCAAGTATTGCCTGGGAGGCTTTGCCATGCGCGCGACGATCGACCACGTGAAATTGATGAGGGTATTGGGATTGGGAGCCGCGGTTGCGCTGGCAGCCGCAGGGGCGGCGCGGGCGGAGGTGAAGATTTCCGAGCAGGCGACACAGAACATGAGCTGCGCGGCGGGGGTGTGCACCGCCACGGCGGCGAAGGCGGTGTTGAACATTGGCGATCTCACCAACCTGCTGGCTGCCGGGGACGCCACGGTGAAGACCGGTAGCCTCGCGAAAGACATCGTGGTGAAGGCCGCGCTGTCATGGACCAGCGCCAGCCGCCTGACCCTGGACGCGCAACAGACGGTGGAGATCGCCAAGCCGGTGACGGTGGCAGGCGACGGCGCGCTCACCATCACGACCGATGATGGCGGCCAGAACGGCGAGTTCCTCATCGATCCCAAGCAGAGCGTGCAGTTCTGGAATCTCTCCAGCAGCCTCATCATCGGCGGCAACAGCTACACCTTGGTGGGCGATATCAAAACGCTCGCCGCCGACATCGCCGGGAATCCCTCCGGCTTCTACGCGCTCGCCAAGCCCTACGATGCGAGCGCGGATGGGACGTATGCGTCTTCTGCAATCGGCACAACATTCACCGGCTGGTTCGAAGGTTTGGGAAATGCCGTATCCAATTATCGCCTAAATTTTCGCGGTGGAAATACGCCCTTCTTTGGTTTCTTCGGGCAGATTGCCAGCAGCGGCGTCGTGCGTGATTTCGCACTTCTGGACACCGAGATCAGCGGCATAGGTGACGCGTTCGTGGGAACGCTGGCGGCAGACAATGAAGGTAAGATCATCTCCTGCAGGATGAGTGGCGAACTATCTAAGACGGACCCCACGACCGGAGTTGGCGGGCTTGTGGACGTTAATGGGGGGAGCATTACAAAGTCATCGGCAAAGGTCACCATCCAAGTTGATAAAGGGAAGTATGTGGGAGGGCTTGTCGCCTACAATGCGGGGACTGTAAGCCGATCTTACTCTGAAGGACGGGTTCTTGACGCACAAAGCCTTGACGATTCGGTTGGCGGGTTAGTTGGGCTTAATGAAGCCGGAGATGGACAGCTCTTGAATGTCTTCAGCACCGCCTCGGTTCGTGGCGGGACGAATGCCTGCTGTAATCTCGGGGGCTTGATCGGTGAGAACGGTGGCATCGTCAGGTCCGCGTACGCCGCCGGCAAAATCGGCAACAGCAGAAACGGGAGAGCGGTTTTTGGAGGGGTTGTCGGAGACGACGAGGCGGCGCCGAAAAGCATCAAGGCAGGTTATTGGGACCTCGACAAAGGCATCAGTAACCCAAGCCAAGGTGCGGGGAACATACCAAACGACCCTGGGATAGAAGGTTTGACTACGGCCCAATTGCAGTCTGGCCTTCCGCAAGGCTTCGATCCCAAGATTTGGGCACAGCAGCCGGGCAAGAACGGTGGCTTCCCATATCTCATTGGCACGACAGCCGAGTGAATGCGAAGCTAGTAGCGTGGATGCGGGACACGATACATACTCCGCTCCCTCAATCCGGCTCACGCGCTTCCCCCCATTCTCTCATGGCGCAATCTTAGTTCGGCGGACTGAGGGGCGTGAGAATCGGAGCGCGACAATCAATCCATGTCGCGGGCGGCCGAGAAGGCGATCGTGTGGAGCATCATGGGGCTCCTCACGCTGATTGTGCTCTCCGGCTTTGCGCTGGTGATCTCCGGCTATCCGAGCCTGTAGCGCTGCTTGCCGTTTTCGCGGGTCTACCACCTAACTCCACTGCGCGGGCGAAAAGGCGTGCAGATTCAAACCCCAAAATAAATCCATCTACCAGTGCGGATTCGGCCTTACACTCGCGCAAATAAATCCATTCCCCAGCCGGGATGAGGCCTTAGATTGCTGCACATGACGAGCACCGCTGTTTCGATCTGCACGGCTGATTTCCGGCGCGCTGCCGTTCGTGCCGTCACGCGCGACTCGCGAATTTCGGAGGTCTGTTTTCGACGAACACGCTCGCGCGTGCTTCGCGGGGTTCAAATGCATGCCGCACGCGCACACCGCAACATCGTGCGCCGCGGGGAATGGAAGAGGAGGGGACCCCTCCCCCTCTTTTTTGCAAACGAATGCCTTCGGTCCCCTTCGCCCCACAAAAATTCCCCCTCCCTTTGCGGGAGGGGGCGAATTGCTGGACCCCGCCCTTGTTGCGGGGAAAGCAATTCGGGGGAGGGGCTGTTGTGGCGAGAAACCCCTCCCCCAATTCTCATGCACTGTCGCGTCTTCGAATTGCCCCCCTCCCGCAGGGGCAGGGGGATCGTTTCTCGCAGGAGGTGCAGGGGGGAGGGGCTGGCAAAATCCGAAAAACAACCTCAGAGGGTTTTTCATTGTGGATCAAAGACTTACAAAAGCGGTGCCGTTCCAGGCCGGAGCGGCCAGATTCCGGCACGGCGGCCTTCAGGTCTTTACCCGGCCTTAAGCGCAGTTTGGTTGAGTGGCTGTTCGAGACGGGGCTCGCATGGCCAAGGCATCATTTCATAAGAATCAGAGGGTCTTCGTCCGGCCGGTGGGCACCTGGGCGCTAGTGGAGCGTGTTATCCCCCATTGGGCCAAGGGGCTCGATGAGCCCATCCGCATCTACTACGACGTCGGCCTCGGCCGCGAATTCGCCGCGGAGGAGCTGCAGTCGGAGCAGCCGCTCGCCAACGGCAAAAGCAACGGCAAGGACCACTGGCGCATCATCCGGGCCCGCAACAAGTGGCAGCC
>DATIEM010000151.1:0-11083 GCA_035455725.1 Rhizomicrobium sp.
CTCCCGCCATCGCGCGAAGTTTCTCGGCGCGTGCCCGGTAGGACGCCGGACCGCGGATGAAGGGGCTGATGACAGAAGGGGATTCGGGCATTCTTCACGTTCCTTTCCCTTCGCCCGCACAGGATGCGGGGCCGTCGAACCTCGATCAATCCGCCAACTGCGCCGCTTCCGCCGGAAGCAGGAAAGGATTTTTTTATGCTAATGGCACCATTTGCTGCTTTGGCGCATTATGAGTAAGTAGCTCATAACATTTCCAGTGGGTTGGGATCATGGGCACGAACGGAAACGGGCGGGAAGAGCGCCTCCAGATCATGCTGACGGCGTCCGAGCTTGAGGCTCTCGATACCTGGCGGTTCACGGCGCACATGCCGAGCCGGGCCGCGGCAATCCGCGAGCTGTTGCGGCGCGGCTTGGCCGCCGAAGGCTTCGCTCTGGCCGACCCGGCGCGGCGCTCCGGCGATTTCGGCGTCACCGGCAGCGCCCGGCAGCTCCGCAAGCAGTAACCCCGCGGGATCCCGAGGCGACCCACCGTGACGCGTCTGTGTGTGTCCCGGACAGGCTCGCTACGCTCGCCTTCCGGGATGCCAATCCGTTTCAGGCCTTCGTCAGTCGTGTCGCCAGCACGAAGGGGATGAGCGCGGCGAGTTCGGCGGCGACTGACACGATCACAAGCAGCGGGATGGAGATGTCGTAGAGGGCTCCGAGCAGCGCGCTGCCCACAAACCAGGCGATGCCAAACACGGCCGAGAAGATGCCATAGGCGCGGGCCCGCGAGGTCTCCGGCACCAGATGGGCCACGCCCGCCGTCAACACCGAGTTCTCCACGCCCAGCGCTGCACCCCAGCACAATGCGCCGGCAATCGCCATTACCGGGCCGCCGAGGAAGGCGAGCGGCGCGGCCAGCGCGGCGATCAGGATTCCTGGCAGCAATGCGATGAAGCCCCGCCGGTCGAACACGCGCCCCATCGCCAGCGCGCTGGCGCCGGATGCCGCCATCGCGGCGGCGTAGAGGATGGGCACCGTGGGCTGCGTCACCACATGCGCCTGCTGAAACCGATAGGCGATGAGCGGCCAGTCCGCGAAGCCGAACGCCACCAGCGCCGCGCTCGCGGCATAAAGCCAGAAGGCGTGCGAGAGTTTGCCGCCTTGGCGTGCATCTTCTTTCGGCTGCGCCAGTTCGCCCGCATAGGGGAAGCGCACACGCAGCGCGAACACGGAGATGAGTGTCAGTGCCGCGGGGATACCGAGCCACGCGAAGGCGCGCGCGTATTGCCCGTGATGCGCCAGCACCAGCGCGGTGATCAGCGGGCCGGCCAGCGCACCTGTCTGGTCCAGCGCCTCGTGCAGGCCGAAGGCCCAGCCCTGGCCTATTCGCTCGCCCGCGCGGCTCATCATGAAGTTGGCGGCGGGGTTGCGGATCGCCTTGCCGGTGCGCTCGAGGATGATCAGCGCGGCGGCCGCCCACCATGCCCCCGCCAACGCCATCGCCGGCACCGCCGCCATCTGCACGACGTAACCGGCAAGGGCGATTCCCCAGTAGGCGCCGGTGCGGTCGGCGATGCGGCCCGAGGCGAGGCGCAGCACATAGCCGAACAGCTCGCCGGAGCCGGCGATGATCCCCACCGCCGTGCCGCTGGCGCCCAGCAGCGCCAGATAGGGCCCGGTGATGCCGCGCATGCCTTCATACGCCGCGTCGGCGAACAGGCTGACGATGCCGAAGGCGACGATGAAGGCGAGGGCGGACCGTTTGTCGAATGCGCGGGGGCTCATCGGCAGCAAGTGTAGCCCGCGTGGCAACGAAAGTGCCAAGGGCGGACTCGACCGCAACCTGCAGCGACGCTATGCAGCACCCCGGCAAAAAGGGCGGTACACATGCGCGGCGTTGTAATCGGTGTTCTGGTACTCTCGACCGGCGCTGCTGCGCTTTCGGCCGGATCGATCGCGGCGCAATCGCAAACGGGGCTGACCGTCCGCCCTGAGGTGCATCACGACGTCTCCCGCCGATTGCGCGACATGAAGCCCGTGCCGCCGCCCGTCGGCACGCGCGAGGCGGAGCCGGTGCGGCCGATCCCAATTCACCTGCCGCCGCCGGGGCAGCGCGGCGACGGCGCTTTGCAAACGGAAGCCCCGGGCAAGCTCAACACCACCGACCTGCTAAATTTCGCCGGCGTGGGAACCGGCGATTATGGCTTTCAGCCTCCCGGCGCGCCTTCCGACACCAATGGCGCGGCTGGCGCCACGCAGTACGTACAGTGGGCCAATGACTCGTTCATCGTGTTCGACAAGGCCACCGGCGCCAAAGTGCTTGGGCCGGTGACCGGCAAAACGCTGTGGCAGGGCTTTGGCGGCGCTTGCGAAACCAACAACGACGGCGACATCATCGCCCAGTACGACAAGATCGCGCAGCGCTGGGTGATGGCGCAGTTCTCCATCAAGCAGACGCCGTATCTCGAGTGCGTCGCCGTTTCGCAGACGAGCGACGCCACGGGCGCCTGGAACCGCTATGCGTTCGCCTACGGGGACACCAACTACAACGACTACCCGAAGATCGGCGTGTGGCCCGATGCCTACTACGCCACCTACAACATGTTTCACGACAAGCTGTTTCGCGGCGCGCAGCTCTGCGCGCTGGATCGGCTCTCGATGGTCGCGGGCGCAACTGCCACCCAGCAGTGCTACCAGCTCAGCTCAACCTATGGCGGCGTGCTTCCCGCCGATCTGGACGGCGCCACTCCACCGCCAGCGGGCGCGCCGAACTACTTGCTGAATTTTGGCGCCAACAAGCTGAATTTGTGGAAGTTCCACGTGGATTTCGCCAACCCGGCGAACACCACATTGACAGGGCCGGCGGCGATCGCGGTGGCAAGCTTCTCGCCCGCCTGCAACGCGGGCACCTGCCTGCCGCAGAAGGGTACCGCACAGCAGCTGGATTCAATCGCCGATCGCCTGATGTACCGGCTCGCCTATCGCAACTTTGGCGATCACGAAACGCTGGTGGTGAATCATTCCATTTCCAGCAAAGGGCGATCAGGCGTTCGCTGGTACGAGCTGCGCAACCCCGGCGGCACACCGGTTGTGTATCAGCAGGGCACCTACGTTCCCGGAACCACCTTGTGGTACTGGATGGGGAGCGCCGCGATGGACAAGATGGGCGATCTCGCCCTCGGCTTCAGCACCACCTCCGCCAGCGATTTTCCCTCGATCGGTTATGCCGGCCGGCTGCCCGGCGACAAACCGGGCACGCTGCGCAAGCACGCGCTCACCTTCAAAGGCAAGGGAAGCCAGATCAACGGATTGAGCCGCTGGGGCGACTACAGCGCCCTGAGCCTCGATCCGGTGGACGACTGCACCTTCTATTTCACGACGGAGTACCTGAAGGCGAACGGCGCCTTCAACTGGAGCACGCGGATCAATTCCTTCCGCTTCCCCGGCTGCCAGTAGCGGCGGCGAGGGCGGGCGCCTATATGAAATCTATATAGCCCGTCCCTGTCCAGTATCTCGAATTTATACGGTGGCATTTGGCAGAACGCGCCCGCACCCAAGAGCGCGCGGTCCGTGAATCTTCCCTACAGCAGCACCGCAAAGACAGCAGACGGCGAAAGGCAAATCGCCGGACACAGCGCGCCACCGGCGGCCAACGCGCCCGGCGTCGTTTTGCGTGAAATGGCGGCGGCGATGGGAGCGGCGCTCGGCTTTGCGGCCGGCATCAACCTGTTGCTGCTTTGGCTCGGCATGGGACCGGCATAGCGGCGCGCCTCGCAACATGCAGTCTCCGCTCAAACTTGCCTTGGCGACGCTGCTCGCGGTTGCCGCGCCCGGGCGACCCTGTTTGGCCGACAGCCTGCTCGCCATGAGCGGCCCGCTTGCATTCCGCCCCACGCCGGCCGCGCTCGACACCGGGCCGTTCGGCAGCTTCGATGTGCGGGGCGCGGTCAGCGCGCTTGCGTTCCTGCAAGACAATCCGTCGCGCGGAGACAGTGACACCGCGCTCGACCTGGATAACGCGCAGCTGTTTGTCCAAAGCTCCGGCGGCTCGCTTCAGCTCTTTGCCGCGATCGGTGCCTATGCGCTGCCGTCGCTGGGGACGCCCTATGTCAGCGCCACCCGCCTTGCATCCGAAACGTATGGCTATGTTCCTGAAGCCTTCGCGAAGTTCTCTTTTTCCGATACGGTTTCGATCCAAGCTGGCAAGCTGCCTTCCCTGATTGGCGACGAAGCGGTTTTCACCATCGAGAACATCAATCTGGAGCGAGGCCTGCTCTGGAATCAGACGCCCTCGATCAGCCGCGGCGTTCAGCTGAATTACACAAGCGGAGCGGTCGCGCTATCCCTGTCATGGAACGACGGGTTCTATGCGAACCGCTTCAACTGGATCTCGGGCGCGGCGTCGTACACGCTGGGCAGCATGGGCACCGTCGCGCTTCTGGGCGGCGCAAATCTCGGCCACACCGCCTATGCGGATTTTGCAACGCCGCTCGCCCAAAACAACAGCGCCATCCTGGATATCGCTTACACTCTCGCACTCGATGACTGGACGTTGAATCCCTATTTACAGCTCTCCGAAATCCCCCGGAACGGGGCTGCCGGAGTTTCCGGCAGCGGCCATAGCGTGGGCATTGCCATGCTGGTCATTCGCAAGCTGAACGATAACTGGTCGATCGGCGCGCGTGGGGAAGACCTTTCCGCCGGCGGAGACGAGAATCTTCTCTATGGGCCGCGCAGCAGCGCCTGGTCCTTTACGCTTACACCCACCTACCAGAAAGGCGTATTGTTCGCCCGCGCAGAGGCGTCTTATGTCGGGCTTTCCCGCGCGCAGCCGGGGGCGGGACTGGGCCGCGCGGGAGAGAGCAATTCGCAGGCGCGATTGATGCTCGAAACAGGTCTTCTTTTCTGATGAACCCGCGAACGGCACCCCGCGGAGTTAAGGCCTATGCCGGCACGCTTGCCATCGTGGCGGCGGCGGTCGCTGTGGGACTCGTGCTGCAGCAGGCGCGGATCCCGCCGGCCAATTTCTCTCTTGTCTTTCTGACGGCGGTGCTGGTGAGCGCCATCGTTTACGGACTGTGGCCGGCGCTGTTTGCCTGCATCGCAAGCCTGTTCGCCTACAATTTCTTTTTCCTGCCGCCGCTCTACACACTGACGATCGAAGACCGCAGCAACATCGTCACGCTTTTCTTCTTCGGCGTGGTGGCGTTCGTCGGCAGCAATCTGGCAGCGCGCGTGCGGCGACAGAACGTCATCGCCGAAACCGAACGCCTGCGCTCGGCAATGCTCACGTCGCTGTCGCACGACTTGCGCACGCCGCTGGCCTCCATTCTGGGCGCGGTCAGCAGTTTGCGCGCGCACCGGCGCTCCTTGACGGGGCCCTCGCAGGACGATCTCCTCGCCACCATCCACGAGGAAGCGGAGCGCCTGCACCGCTTCATCGGCAATCTGCTGGACATGACACGGCTCGAATGCGGCGCGGTTGCCGCCAAGGTGGAAGCGGTCGACCTGAGCGATGTCACCGGCACCGCGCTCCGCCGGGCGGAGAACATTCTCCAGGCGCATCGCGTTGAAGTGGACATCCCGCCCGATCTTCCGCTGGTAGAACTCGACCCGGTGCTGTTCGAACAGGTGCTGTTCAACCTGCTCGACAATGCCGCCAAATATGCCCCGCGGCACACAGACATCCGCTTGCGCGCACGCGAAGACGGTCCTCTGGTGACGATGGAAGTTGCCGATCAGGGAGATGGTATTCCCACTGGCGAAAGCGAGCGGATCTTCGACCGCTTCCATCGCGCGGAGTCGGCCGATCGCAAGCGCGCCGGCACGGGCCTTGGCCTCGCCATCTGCAGGGGTTTTCTGCGCGCCATGAAGAGCAATATCGTCGCCGCCAACCGGGAAGGCGAGCGCGGCGCGGTTTTCACCATCACCATGCCGTCCACACGGAGCGCCTCGTGAGCCGGCCGCTGCGCATTCTGGTGGTGGACGACGAGCCGCCGATCCGGCGTCTTCTTCGCACCAGCTTTGCGGCCCAGGGCTACGAGGTGAGCGAGGCAGACGATTCGCCCTCCGCCTATCGCATGCTGCGCGCGGAAGATCCGGATGTCATGGTGCTCGATCTCGGGCTGCCGGGAAAGGATGGCTTCGAGCTCATCCGGAATATTCGCGAAGCCGCGCTGACAATTCCCATCGTGGTGCTGTCGAGCCGCACCGATGAAGCCGGCAAGGTGCGCGCACTCGATATGGGCGCTGACGATTACGTCACGAAGCCTTTCGGAACCGACGAACTGCTCGCCCGCATCCGGGTGGCGGTGCGGCACCGGCTTCACCAGGACGGCGAGCACGCAGTCTTCGAAGTCGAGGATCTGAAAGCGGACCTGGTGCGCCGGGTCGTGAGGGTGCGCGGCGCGGAGGTGAAATTCACCCCGCGGGAATACGACCTGCTCCGGCTGCTGATCGCCCATGCCGGGAAGGTGCTGACGCACAAATTCATTCTGCGCGAGGTCTGGGGCGGCGAGGGCGAGGTGCAATATCTTCGAATCTATATCCGCACGCTGCGGCAGAAGATCGAGCGCGATCCTGAGCGGCCGCAGTTGATCCTCACGGAACAGGGCGTGGGTTACCGGCTCAAGGCGCCGGATGGAACGCTTCGCATGGAAACCGCATGAGCGACATCGCTTCGCGCGTGTTTCAGGGCGAGGACGGTGGGCCGCGCCGTGCCCGTTCGAGCCGCGCACGCCGCAATGCCCGCTTGACGATTGCGGCCTTGGGCGTGGTCTACGGGGATATCGGCACCAGCCCGCTTTATGCGGTGCGGGAATCGGCCCTCGCGGCGGGTGGGCATACGCCGGGCGCTCCCGCCATTCTCGGCGTTATCTCGCTGATCTTCTGGTCGCTCGTTGTGGTGGTGACCTTGAAATACGTCGTCCTCATTATGCAGGCCGACAACGAGGGGGAAGGCGGCATTCTCGCCCTCTCGGCGCTGGCGCATCGCACGCCCGGCCTGAGCCGCCGTGCCAAACTCGCGATCACCACCGTCGCAATTCTGGGGCTCGCGCTCTTCTTCGGCGACGGCATGCTGACGCCCGCAATCTCGGTGTTGAGCGCCGTCGAAGGCCTGAGTGTCGAGAGCCCCGGATTTGCACCGTTGGTGATGCCGCTCTCGCTGGCCATTCTGGTCGGGTTGTTCGTGCTGCAGTCGCGGGGAACGCAGCTGGTGGGCAGCCTGTTTGGCCCGGTGATTGCGGTCTGGTTCATCACCATCGCGGCGTTGGGTTTCGCCTCCATCCTGAAGGCGCCGCAGATCATGCGCGCCGTCGATCCGTCCTACGGCATCGCGCTCTTCCTGCACGAGCCCTGGACGGCGTTTGTCTCGCTCGGCTCTGTCGTGCTGGCGGTCACGGGCTGCGAGACGCTCTACGCCGACATTGGCCATTTCGGGAAATTCCCTATCCGAATCGCCTGGCTGTGTTTCGTGCTGCCGGCGCTGGTGCTGACCTATTTCGGCCAGGGCGCGGCGCTGCTGCTCGATCCCCGGAAAACGCCGATCGCCTTTTACGCCATCGCGCCGCACTGGGCCCATTACCCGCTGGTGTTTCTCGCGACCGTTGCCACGATCATCGCCTCGCAGGCCGTGATCTCCGGCGTCTTCTCCTTGAGCAAGCAGGCAGTGCAGCTCGGGCAACTGCCGCGGATGGAAATCCGCCACACATCCGAGACGGAATATGGCCAGATTTATGTTCCGAGCATGAACGCGCTGCTGGCGGTGGGGGTAGCGCTGATCGTGCTGATCTTCCGCAGTTCGGATGCGCTCGCCACCGCGTACGGCATCGCCGTCACCGGCATCATGGTGCTGAGCACCATTCTCGTTGCCGTTGTCGCGGTCCGGCAATGGCACTGGAAACTCTGGCTTGTCGTGCCCGTGTTCGGCGTGTTGGCGCTGATCGATCTGTTTTTCCTGGGGTCGAACGCGCTCAAGGTCGTGGAAGGCGGTTGGCTGCCGATCGGCATCGCCGTCGCCGTTTTCGTGGTGATGGATACCTGGCGGCAGGGCCGCCGCGCGCATCTCGACAAGGTGCGCGAGAGCGCGCTGCCGGTGGAGTTGCTGCTGGCGCGCGCGGAGAAGGCGGGTCAGCGAATTGCCGGCACCGCCATCTTCATGACCATCCGCGCCGATCTTGCCCCCAGCGCGCTGCTTCACAGCATGAAGCATTATCACGTGCTGCACGAGCGGGTTGTGTTGCTCAACGTGGCGTTCGAAAACACGCCGTTCGTTCGGCCGCGAAGGCGCGTGGACGTGCTGAAGCTCGGCAAGGGCTTTTACGAAGTGCGGCTCAAGTTCGGCTTCTTCGAAACGCCGGATGTGCCGACTGCGCTGGCAGACGACGCGCGCGCCCATGGACTGGCGCTGGATGTGGACACCTCCACTTTTTTCCTTGGGCGCGAAACGCTCGTGCCTTCCTCGAAGCCCACGCTGCCGCGCTGGCGGATCGCGCTCTATATGTGGCTTGCTTCGAATGCGCTCTCGCCGGGGCGCTTCTTCTGTCTGCCACCCAACCGCGTGGTGGAACTGGGCGCGCAGGTGGCAATCTGACTGCCGCCTGCTATTCCGCGGCCATCCGGGCGGGAATTGTCATCTTGCCGCCGTTGATCGCCACCAAATATTTGATGCCTTCCTCGGCGATGTCGTCACCGACCATACGGTCGCTTTCCGCATAGAGTTCCGCCATGTCCACATAAGCGGCATAGACGCCGCGGGTGCGGTCGGTGATGATGCCAGCCTTCAGCAGCGTCTTGATCAACACACGGAAAATGTTGGTGGCTTCCGCCATGTCGGCACGAATGGCGGCATCGGTCAGCGCTTCCATGAAGGCAGCCTGGCACCACGCCGGGTCGAGCCCGAGCTCGCGATAAATCCACGGCTTCTGGTCCGGCGAGCCGAGATTGAACAGCAGCACCTGGAACACCTGCGCCGCCCAATCTTCGATCATCTCGTGCTCGGCCTTCGAGAGATGCGGAATCGTGCGGTCGGCCCAGATCTTGCCGAACTTGTGGTGAAAGGCTTCATCCGTCATCACCAGCTGGCAAAGCTTCACCATTAAGGGATCGCGCCCTTCCTTGAAGAAGGTGGCGAAGGCGCCCATTGCGAGGCCTTCGATCAGCATCTGCATGCCCACGATCTTCTTCCACACAAGCGGCGACAACACCATTTCGTTCAGCAGATTGCCGAGCGCCGGCCCCACCTGCACCGGCTTCTCCCAGCGCGCCTGGATGTATTTCGAAAAGGCGGTGACGTGGCGCGCTTCCTCGCGCGTCTGATTGGCGGCGTATTCCTGCGCGCCGGGATCGCGCAGGATGTGACACAGCGAAGCCGACAGCGACAGCGCGCCCTGCTCGCCATGCAGAATGGAAGAGAACGACCACCAGGTGTCGAGATTGACGAGCTTGATCTTGCCTTTCTCGTCCAGCTTGTCAGCAATTGCGGTTTTGAGGTCGCCGTTCAGCCCGGGATTGACGAGGTACTCGCTCTCCATGTCGAAGGGCGCGGAGAAGTCGATGTACTTCCGCTCCAGCGGGTCCCAGAAATGGTCGTGGGTGGCGGAGATGATCCGGTCAAAGGCGGTGGAGCGCTGGCCGTAGCGGTGGACGTCCAGCATCGCCGGGAAATCGGAGGGGTCCACCGCGTTGTAGGCGGCATCCTTGGTGATGTTGTCCATGTATCCGCTCCACCGTGCCGCCCGGCAGTTTACCCGCGCGGACGGCGGCTTGCAACGAAAATGACGCTCACGTCATTCATGAACTGGCGCTGTTAAGACTGCGTTAATGACGCTCTTTCCAGCGTTTCGGACCGCGCGATACAAAGCTTCGCGCGTTGGGATAGGTGCAATGAGAACCCGAACTCCTCTGGCCATTTTGGCGCTGTGGCTTGTTCCACTGCTCCTGTTGCTGCTCGCCGCGGCGGTGCTGCTGCTCAACCCTGCCGGCGCCACGGCGGCGCTGCGCAGCGCGGAATACGACTGGTTCCGGCAGCTCAGCCCCCATGCCACTTCGGCGCCCTCGACGGCTGAGCTGGCCGTCGGCTACCTCAATCATCTCGGCACGTTTCCCTGGCTGCGGAACGCGGCCGTGCTGTGGCCGCAACTGATCCTGCTGGTTGCCACATCGGCCGTGCTGCTGTGGCTGCTCTGGTACGGGCGCGTGGTATGGGCCGGCGTCTGCACGGTGGTGATGATCGCCGTGATGCTCGGTGTCAGCTGGCTGCTGCTCGACAAGGCGCAGATCTTCGTGGACACGCTCACGCCCTCGCTGGCGCTCGCCTTCGGCTACGGCGGCGCGCTGCTGATGACCGCGCTTCTGCCGGCGCGCCGCGTCGCGGTTCTGCCCAACCGATCACTGCCGGAACAAGTACCGGCGGCGGAGCCCGAAATAGCGGCGGCGGTTCCGGCGCGTCCGGCCGTGCCTCCGGCGAACCGCACGGTGACGTATCTCGTGTGCCGTTTGCGCGGCGCGGCGAACGACACGCGCGGCCTCGACGCCGCCGGCATGATGACCTTGCTGGAAACCGCGGGCGCGCCGATTCACGAGGCGGTCGCGCAGCACAAGGGCACCCTGCTCTACACCTCAGGCAGCCAGCTGGCGGCGGTGTGGAACGCGCCGGACGATGATTCCGAGCATGCGCTGCACGCCTGCGAGGCGGCGCTGCGCATGATGAACGGCCTGAGCGCGCTGAAGGACCAGCACGGCGAGGGCACGCCCTACGAATCGCTGCAGCTGGGCATCGGCATCGCCAGCGGCTCTGCCGTCGCCGGCACGCTCGGCAACGGCTCGGGCGATTACTCCGTGGTTGGCGAGTGCGGGGACATCGCTGATCGCCTCAGCCGCATGGCGGAGCTTTACGGGGCGGCTATCCTCGTGGCCGAAAGCACCAAACGGCTGGACGACAAATACGCGCTCCTGGAAGTGGATGTGATCCCCACCCCGTGGGGCGCCATGCCGGTCTATGCGCTGTACGGAAATCCGCTGGTGCGGGCCTCACCGCGGTTTCGCGCGCTCGCCACCTTCCATGAGCATCTGTTCCAGGCCATTCGCGCCCAGCGCT
>DATIEM010000152.1:0-8518 GCA_035455725.1 Rhizomicrobium sp.
GCGGTTTTCACCGAACCCACATCGCTCACAATGGCGCCCCGCTTCAGGTGCGGCGCGATCGCTTGCGCCAACTCGCCAAAGACGCCGATAGGCGTTGCCAGCACCACGAAATCGGCATCGCGTACCGCGGCTTCCGGCGTGTCGTGCAGGGTGTCGGCGAAGCCGATGCGGTTGGCCGCTTCCAGGGTTTCGGGATTGCGCGCATAGCCGGCGATGTGCGCGGCGAGATCGGCGCGGCGCATGGCGTGCGCCATCGACGAGCCGATCAGCCCAATGCCGAGCAGCGCCACCTTCCCGAACAGCGGTTTCAGTTCCATGGTCATGGCCGGTGCTTCTTAAACGCGGCCAGCGCGGACACAACCGCGTGGTTGGCCTCTTCCGTCCCGACCGTGAGGCGCAAGGCGTGCGCCAAGCCGTAGGCGCCGACCGGCCGTAGCGCGATCCCCTGTTCCAGCAGAAAAGCATCGGCAGCGCGCGCCTGTGCTTCATCGCCAAATTGCAGCAGCACGAAATTGCCCGCGCTGTCGCCGACCTGCAAACCGAGCGCGCGGATCTCGGTCTTCAGCCATGCCCGCCAGTGCGCGTTGTGCGTTATCGCCCGTTCGAGATGTTCTCGATCCCGTAGCGCCGCAGCGGCTGCGCGCTGCGCCGCGGCCGAGACATTGAACGGCCCACGCACGCGATTGAGCACGTCCGCAATATCGGACGGGCAATAGGCCCAGCCGACCCGCAGGCCCGCGAGTCCGTAGGCCTTTGAAAAGGTGCGGGTCATCACCACGTTGCCGGATTGCGCCACCAGCGCCGCACCGCACTCGTAATCCTCATCCTGCATGTATTCGGCGTAGGCGGAATCGATCACCAGCAGAACATCTGAACGCAGGGCCGCGTGCAGGTGCTGAAGCTCGGCGCACGAAATCCACGTGCCGGTCGGGTTATTGGGATTGGCGATAAAGACGACGCGCGTTTTCGGCGTCACGCGCGCCAGCATCGCCTCCACATCCACCCGCAGCTCCCGTTCGGGTGCCACAACCGGCACCGCGCCGTTGGCCAGCGCCGCCATCCGGTAGACGAGGAAAGCGTGGGCGCTGAACAGCACCTCGTCACCGGGCCGCAAATAAGCGCTGGCGATGAGGTTCAGCAGTTCGTCCGAGCCGTTGCCGCAGACGATGCGCGAAGGCGCGAGCCCGTGCGCTTCGCCAATCGCCTCGCGCAGCGCCTGCGCGCCGCTGTCCGGATAGAGATGAAGCTCGCCTGCGGCGGCGCGGTACGCTTCCACTGCCGCGGGGCTCGGCCCCAGCGCGGATTCGTTCGAGGCAAGCTGATAGCGGATGATCTGCGCATCGCCGCGCGCCGCCTTGTAGGCCGCGATCTCCAGCACACCCGGCTTTGGCCCGGGGCCGTTCACCAGGGCGCTCCCACGAGTTCACGAAGCGCCTCCTGCTCCGGAGCGCATTCGCGGATCAGCTCCGCGCGCAGATCTTCGAGCCCCTCGATGCGATAGGTGTTTGGGTTTGAAACCTGCCGCAACAGCGACGCATTTCGGGGCTGCGATTTACAGCCCAGCAAGTCGGTCACCTTGGCGAACAGGCCCTCAGCATCGGAAACCAGGTCATCGTAGAGAAGGGTGAAAACATTCGCCGTACCGAAAACGCCGCCCCATCGCTTGAGCGCTTCCGACTGGCTGCGTTGCTCCCCGAAGACCGGCCGCGCACGTGCCGCTCGGACGTCATCCAGGGTGATTTTCTTTCCGAGCATCTCCGGGACATCGGCGAATGAAACCGGCCGGCCAGCCAGCTGGGTGAGAACGGCGAGCAGCCGATCCATGCTCCTGACGTCCTCGCGGTTCAGTTTGAAGTGCGCACGCGTCTGGCGCCGCTTCTCCATGCGGTCGCCCGTCAAGTCCAGATGCAGCGCAATGGCGTCCATCACCGCTGCGAGCTTGGGGGTGCCCAACACCTTGTCGGTGGCGATATGGATAAGATGACTGAGGTCGCGATCCGCCGGATTGCGGGCGAACATGATAATCTTGGCATGCGGTGCCACGCGCTTCGCATGCTCGATTCCCACAACCCCGATTCTGGCATAGGGCGGACTGATATCGCCGGTTACACGACGACCCGCAGAGGCAAACAGGGCACGGTACCAATTGTCATTGCGCGGCTCGGCGTGGAGAAAATTTGCGACCCACTCTTTCCTCTTCGGATCGGCTATGTGTTCGAGATTTCCCAAACGCTGGAGAAGCCGCTGGTTGCGCGCCGGATGGCCGAAGTAGTTCAGCTCTTTTATCGGCGTCATCCAGTAGCCGGGCGAGGCGGCCAGCGCCTCGTACAGCCAGGTCGTTCCCGCCTTCGCGGCTCCGATGCAGATGAAATCCGGCGCGCGTCCCATCATGCCGCAATCTAGGCTGCGCTTTGGAAACCCGGCAACCGATCCCCGTCGCCAAACGGTCGCGGTACTCCGCGACAATTGACACCGGCCGTCTTGCGCCCCTAAGCGCCGGCCTGATGCCCGAAGACATCCAGCCGCAATTCCCGCGCCCTCTGCTGGCACCCGAAGCCGATCGCGGCCGCGCCATGCGCTTCGACGAACCGCTGCAGCTTGACTGTGGCCGCGCGCTTTCGCCGTTCACGCTTGCGTATCAGAGCTACGGCCAACTGAACCGCGCCCGCTCCAACGCGATTCTCGTCTGTCATGCGCTGAGCGGCGATCAGTTCACCGCCGGCACCCATCCCGTCACCGGCCGCGCCGGCTGGTGGGACACCATGGTCGGCCCCGGCAAAGCCATCGACACCGATCGCTACTTTGTCATCTGCGCCAACGTGCTCGGCGGCTGCATGGGCAGCACCGGGCCGGCGGACACCGATCCCGCAACCGGCGAGCCTTACGCGCTTGCATTCCCGGTCATCACGATCGGCGACATGGTGCGCGCGCAGGCGATGCTGATGGACGTGCTCGGTATCGCCCGCCTCCTCTCCGTCACCGGCGGTTCGATGGGCGGCATGCAGGCGCTGGAATGGGTCGCGCGCTTTCCGGAGCGCATCGTCTCCGCCATGCCGCTTGCCACCGCGGCGCGGCACACGGCGCAGAACATCGCCCTGCACGAGGTCGGACGCCAGGCAATCATGGCCGATCCGGACTGGCGCGGCGGCAATTACCTCGCGGAAGGCGTGCGGCCGGCGCGCGGGCTTGCCGTGGCGCGCATGATCGGCCACATCAGTTATCTCTCGGAAGCCGCGCTGGCGCAGAAGTTCGGCCGCGCGCTGCAGAATCGCACCGCTCTGTCCTTCGGCTTCGGCGCGGATTTTCAGGTCGAGAGCTACCTGCGCCACCAGGGCAGCAGCTTCGTCGAGCGCTTCGATGCGAATTCGTATCTCTATATCACCCGCGCGATGGACTATTTCGATCTTGCCGCGCAGCACGGCAGCGATCTCGCCGCCGCGTTCGCGGGGGCGAGCAGCACGCGGTTCCTTGTCGTCTCCTTCACCAGCGACTGGCTGTTTCCCACCGCGGAGAACGTGCGGATCGCGGAGGCGCTAACCGCCGCCGGCGCCGCCGTGGAATTCCACGAGCTCGATAGCAGCAAGGGTCACGACGCTTTCCTGCTGCACGAACCGGAGCTGTTCGACAGCGTTCGTCGGTTTCTCGGATCGGTGGCGGCGGAGCACGGCATCGGTTGACAAAACAAAGGGCCGCCCACCCGCAAGGCGCGCAGCCCTTTGCCTGCCAACAAACGAAACGTCAGGTCTTGGTGCCGAGCAGCTTCAGCGCCTGCTGAAGATGGTCCATGCCCACTTTGTAGTAGCCGTGGTTGCAGTAATCCCGGCCGGTGTTGCGCTCGCGTTGCGCCTGCTGGCGATCGGCCGCCTGGCTGGTATCCAGCGCAGCGCCGACCTTGGTATCCATGTCGCGGCAGACCGCGGCGTTCGGGGCGAGGGCAAGGGCTGCTGAGGTGCCCAGCATCGCCGTCAGGGCGAGCGCGCCTGTGACAAGAGCGTAACGCATGTGAATCTCCATCGTCTTGAACCGGCAGCGGCACCGGCTTGCTGGAGTTAGGAAGGCAGTGCGGCAGATGGAAGACGGCGCTGCCCCCGGGTTGCGCCAGTAAAATATGCCGACGTGCCGCGCACCGCGAAAAAAGCCAGCATCCGCGGTGAAAGCGGCGGCCTGCATGCCATGCATGACGCAAGTGTGCGGAGGGCAGATGTTCGTCAACCGTGACGGAAAGATGGTGGCGTGGGCGTCACGTTTCGCTGACTTCGCAAACCGGCTCCTTTTCCGGCGCGAGGTCTTCCTCCAGCTCCTCGGGCTCATCCGCCTCGATCTGCCACAAAACCAGTTCGAGATCGGAGGTGAGAATCTCCAGATGGCCCTCTTCGTCGGCGGCAAGAACGGCATCCGGATTGCCGAACGTCCCGGAAGACCAGACGGGCACCTCGCCGTCATAGATCACCAGGTTTCCGTCGCCCTGCATCATCAGCCGATCGCCTTGCGTTGCGGTTTCCCAGATGAGGCTGCGCCGCGAGATTTGCCAGAATTCAAGATTGCCATTGAGATTGAATCGCAGCAGATGATCCTTGCCGATTGTCCATTCCGAACCCGGCCGAAATTCCGTCCGCTGAAACAACAGCTTACCCACAGGCGGCTCCCGGCAGCTTTACTGCCGCTGGCAAAACGCATTCGGAACCACCGTCCCCGAGACGGTTGCCGGTTCCGAACCCTCAGTAATGGGCAAGCGCATATGACTGTTCCGTGAACAGGATGCCATGATTCTGGGAAACCGGCCCAGGGTTGATGGCGAAGACCTGTGGACACGGCCATGATCGGCTTCGCAGCACGCCTGCGCGGGCCCGGTAAAAGCCGGTTAATGATTTGCTCCCATTATGCCGCCGAAGAGCCGGAAGGGCCATGTCACATGAATGACTTCTTTCTGTTTTGGGTTTTGGTTGCCGCAGATTTCCTCAATCCGGTTGCCGCCGTCGGCGGTATCGCAACGGGCTTCGTCTGCGGGACCGGCCGGGTCAAGGCGGGATTTGCACTGGTCGGAGTGGCCGTCACTGTGATGGCCGTGCTCGTGCAGCTCCATAATCCTTCGGGATATTTCAGCGACGCGGCGTATCTGGTGGGGGCGCAATTCCTGGCGATGATGGTATGGACGGCTTTTGTCGTGGCGCTGGTCTACACCTGCCGCGAATTCCTTCCCACCAAGGCGGACCCTGCGATTATCAACCGCCTGTCCAACTAGCTTCGCTCGAACGCGCCCAAGGCCGGCGGCCCGACAGGGGCTGACCGGTCGTTGCCGCCCGATGGTGGCAAGCTCCATTATCGGCGCTACAAGAGGCGCGCCACACGCGCGCCACAAATCATTCGACGCAAAATGACCGACAGTCTGTGGAATGATATGCTGGAGGAATTCCGGGCGCTTGGCGGCGTCGCGGACAATGTCCGTCTCGGAAATGGCGCCTTTGGCCGGGGGCTGTTTCCTGTCGATCCCAAGCTTCCTGTGACAATCCATATTCCGGATCATTTGCTCGCATCGCTGGAGCATGTGCGTTTCGAGGGCGATGTTTTCCGTATCGATCCCGCCTCCCAAATGGATGCCCGCTGCCGCGCGTTCATCGAACGATACGAACAGGATTTCTCCTGGGGCACGGGGCGCGGCGAGACCGAACGCTTTTTGACGATGTTGCACGAACTGCCCGAACCCCTACGGAATATGCTGACGGAGCGGCTTTCGCTGGGCATGTTCTTTCAGCCGCTTTCCCCGCAACTGGTTCGAGGTCTGTTTATCGGCTCGCGCGCAATCAATGCCTCCAACGGACGCCGGGTGATCATGCCGATCGTCGAGCTGGCAAACCACGGCCCCAAAGGCGCCGAATACGATACCGACCGGGGCGTCTCCCTGCATGGGCTGTTCGAAGGAGAAGTGCTCGCGCGATACTCCATCCCCGCCGATCCCTACGATCTGTTTGCCTACTGGATGTTCGCGCCCGCAGAGGAGGCAGCCTTCAGCATGAAGATGAATCTGACCATTGGCGGCCGGGAAATTTGGATCGATCGGGAATTCCGAAACGAACCGGTGCCATGGGTGCCGAAGGTTTCCGTGGAAGGCGGCCGAATCTCGGTGGCGTATTTGCTGCTCGCCCATCAGCGATTTCCCAGGATACCCAGAGGCGCGTTTCTTCATGCGATGTCGAAGGTGGGCATCGACAAGCCGGACGAGGTGTTTGAAATCATCCAGTACCTGAACCGTGAAAAATTTCTGGATCTTCTCGATCTGATCGAAGGGGTTGATTTGCCCGGGGCCCAATTGCTGCGAACCCTGGCGCGCCATCAGCTGCGCGCGCTTTCTAGTTACTATGGCACCCGGCACGTCTGACGGGTGCTTGTCGGCTGACCCGAAAATCCATTTCCGAAACTAAGCCCGCGCCGGCGCCAGCACCGGCTTCAGCACGCGGCGCTTCTTCTTCACCGGCGCCGGCGCGTAGAGCGTGGCCCCGTTTGCCGCCACGATGCCGGTGAGCTGGTAATCCTGATCGTAGCCCAGCGTCAGCGCCACGCCGTTGCCGAAGGTGAAGCCGCTTAAGGGTCCAAACGGCATGTAGGCGGCATTCGATGCGATGGTCACGGGAGAGCTGCCGGCGCTCTGTTTGGTGGTGATGCCGGAGATGCGGCCGAAGGCTGGCAATGAGCTATCCGGCCGAGTTTGCATGCTCAAGGGAGAGTAATGTCATTGCCGGATTGATCGACGAATCGACGGTTGGCGACTAAGTTCTCGCAGAATTCAACTGCAAGCGACCATGCCTGCCCTGCATCGCCTCCGTAGATTCGTTTTTCTGATTTTAGGAGAGGCGGCCAACTAACAGCACAATAGTGTTCTCCTTCGATTCCTGAAGGTCGGGGACAACTGATTGAGAGTCGTGTCGGCTCAAACTTGCCGCTTGTGTCGTAGAGTAAACCTTCTATGTCGATGCCATTCACGTCAATTATTCCATGTATCGAGTGGTGGAAGCGGTTCACCTCTTAAACATGCCGCGTAACGGCGTGATGCTGACGCATAGCAACGTGTTCCGGCGACCTTACCGCGATCTTTTGTAATCTGGCGGCACGTCGGAATATCGACATTGTAGTATATATGATCGCATTGACCCTCATCAGGGCAACCTGTCTTTTTCTTCCCGAACGTGCTCGCCATTCGCATGATGGTGTAAGCGTCTTCCGCGCCGGAGCCGATGTCGCAACCTTCTTCCGCGCCGCCGAGGCCGCCGATCACGGTTCCCCCGCCGGGCTCTATGACTGTCCCGCCGCCTCCGCCGATTAGCCCGCCGATCGTGCCGCCAACGATGCAGCCCAGCAGGCCTTTGCCGTCCCGGTCTGTCCGGCGCAGCGGGTTGCCCAGCGCGTAGCTGTAAGGATTGATGCCGCCGTCCAAGTCAATCGGATCGCTTTCCACATACCGCCCGATGGTGGGATCGTAGTCGCGGTTCCAGTTCTGGTGCAGGCCGGTTTCGGCGTCGAAGTACTGCCCCGGGAAGCGCAGGTTCATCGTGACGCTGCCGGTAATCGAGGTCGGGTTGCCGAAGGGATCGAACACGCCATCCCACACCACGTTCATGCTGCCGTCGGTCAGCTTCTGCGGCGCGCCCAGCTGGTCGGTGTGGATGTAGTAAATCACAGGCGACGCGCCGGTGCTGTCCACCATCGCCACCGGCAGGTCGTCCAGCCAGATGTATTCCTTCAAGGTGGCGCCGGTGATGCCATTGGCTTCGGCCAGCAGGTGCCCCAGCCGGTCGTAGACGTAGTGCGTGCGGTTGGCCGTGCTCAGCGACTTCACAACCCGCTGCTCCAGCCCGTTGACGAGGTAGGTGCCGACCGTGCTGCCGTTCAGCGTGGCGGACGCAAGCCGGCCTGTCTGATTGTAGTTGTAGACATAGGCGTGGGTGGGATCGCGATTGTCGTTCGAGGCCTGCCCGGTCGGCAGGTACGAGAAGTTGCGCACATTGCTGCCGCTGGCGATGCTGACGATCTGGTTCGAGGTGGGCGAGATGGCGTAAGTCTCTGTCGTGCTGCCCACCGTGCGCTGTGTGCGGTTGCCGGTGCCGTCGTAGAGGTAGCCTTCTGTGCCGTAGAGGCCTATTGCCGCGTTCAGCCGGTTGAGATCGTTGTACCCCAGCGTCTGCGAGCGCGCGGGGATCAGATTGTCGGTGATCGGGTTGATGTTGCCCGCCGGATCGTAGCCGAGCGTGAGGTTCTGGATGGTGGTGGCCCCGTTTGCCGCCACGATGCCGGTGAGCTGGTAATCCTGATCGTAGCCCAGCGTCAGCGCCACGCCGTTGCCGAAGGTGAAGCCGCTTAAGGGTCCAAACGGCATGTAGGCGGCATTCGATGTGAGCTGCTGCCGGTTTCGCAGACACGCAGTTAAGCTACTCCAGCTTTCATTTCGAACTCCATAGGGCTGAGATAGCCGATGGTCGAGTGGCGGCGCTTGGGGTTGTAGAAGCGCTCGATGTAGTCGAACACA
>DATIEM010000153.1:0-5212 GCA_035455725.1 Rhizomicrobium sp.
GGAACGCTCCCCAGTTCGCAATGGCTAAGCTGCCCGCTCAAGCACGGCCGTGAAAAATCCGTCGGTGCCGGTGGTGAGCGGGGTCGCGCGGAAGAACTCGTCCATGCCGGGCGGCGGTTCGGTGCCGATCGATTCGGCCCAGGCGTCGCGTGCCGGAAGAATCGCGAAATCCGAATGGTGCTCAAAAAACGCGGCAATCTGGTCTTCGTTCTCGCTGGGCAGCAGCGAACAGGTGGCGTAGATCAGGCGACCGCAGGGCTTGAGGTGGCGCGCACCCTCCGCGAGCAGCTGGGCTTGCGCGTTCCTTAGAGCCTCGAGCCGCTCCGGCGCGAGGCGCCAGCGCAATTCCGGCTGCCTGCGCCAGGTGCCCGTCCCGCTGCATGGCGCATCGACAAGCACGCGGTCGAACTCGCCGTTGCCCCATTTCGGGCCGCCCCGCTTCTCTGCAACGGTGATGCAAGTTGCGCCGGCGCGGCCAGCGCGCTCCGCCAACGGCGTCATGCGCGCCGGGTTGTCGTCGAAGGCGAGGATCTCCCCCGCGTTCTGCATCTGCGCGGCCATGGCCAGCGACTTGCCGCCGGCGCCGGCGGCCAGATCGAGCACGCGCATGCCCGGTTTCGCATCCCCCAGCAGCGCCGCGATCTGCGAGGCTTCGTCCTGCACCTCGAAGGCGCCCGAGGCGAAGGCGGGCGTCTTATCCAACCCCCTTGCGCCGGCGGGAACGCGAATGGCTAAGGGCGAGTAGGGCGTGACCTCGGCGTCAAATCCTTGCTCGCACAATTGCCGGAGAACATCATTGCGGCTGGCCCTCAGCGTGTTCACCCGCAGATCGATGGGCGCACGGGATTGCAGCGCGCGCATCTCATCGAGCAGGCGGCCGCTAAAGGCGCGTTGCAGCTCCGGTTCCAGCCACGGCGGATATTCGCCCTGCACATGTGGCGGCGGCTCGCCGGTTGGCGGTAAGCTGACCGCGCGGCCTTCTTCCTCGGTCAGCGGCGGCGGGCCGTAGCCCTCAGCACCGAAGAGAGACCGGATATCTTCCGCCTTCCGTCCCTCATGCAGCAGCGAAGCGATCGCCAGCGCGCGCGGGGTATCGCTCTGCGTGCGCCAGGCGAAGGCGCTGCGATGCCGCAGCACGTCGAAGACGCGTTCGGCAACAGCCGCACGATCTTTCGAGCCTGCATAGCGGCGCCGGCGAAACCAGTCGCGCAGGAACCGGTCCGCCGGCTGCGCCGTGGTTTCCAGTTCCTGCAGAATCTGGATTGTCGCCTGAACACGCGCCGCCGGCGTCATCCGCCGCCCCAGACACGCACGGCCGCATACAGCACGCCCGCGCCGAGCAAGGTCATCAGGGTGGTGGCAGCGCGCGGGTGCGCATGCTGACTTTCCGGAATGAGATCGGAAGCGCCCAGATAAAGAAAACAGCCGCCGAACGCGCCGAGCACGAGCCCGATGCTGTCCTCCGGAATGCGAAATAACAATGTCGACGCCGCGCCGAGCACGGGTGCTGCGGCATCCAGCAACAGCCATGGCAGCGCCTGCCGCATGTTGCCGCCGCCGCGCAGAATGAAGGCCACCGTATTGATGCCGTCGGAGAAGTCGTGCGTCACCACGGCCGCCGCCACAATCACCCCGACTGCCGGTGACGCCTGAAACCCGGCGCCAATCGCCACACCATCCAAAAAGCTGTGCGCCGCCAAGGTCAGCGCGCCGAAGGGGCCGCGCGCCGGGGGCGCGCCTTCGTGCGCGTGCGCGTGATCGTGGTGCGTGTGCGGATGCAGCAGGATCAGCCGGTCGATAATGAGGTAGGCAAAGAAGCCGGCCGCGATGACAATGGACAGCGCCGCCGGGCTGTAGTGTCCATCAGCCAGTGTCATGGACTCCGGCAGCAGATCGAACAGCGCCACGCCAATCACGGCGCCGGCGGAAAATCCCAAAATCAGATGCAGCCGGTCGCGAAAGCGCAGCGCGAATGTCCCGCCCATCAGCGTGGCAAGGAAGGCAAGCGTGGCAATCAGAACAGCCATGGCGCGGCCAGCCGCCGCTATTTCTGGCGGGGCGGCTTCAGATCCGCATCCGGTTGCGCAAGACGTCCGGCGCGCATCGTCGAGATCGCGTTCGAGACGGCGCGCGCCACATTGCGCGCTTCCTCGACGACCGCGTCGTCCTTGTCGAGCGCCTCGTGGCTGGTGGCGTAAGGCTCGAAATAGCCGATGAAGCGATCCACCCGCGACTCCGTACCTGCGGCAATGAACCCGGTCCAGTCGAGCCATTCTGCAAGACCGTCACGCAAGGTATCCGCGTCGGACACATCGCCGTGGACGACCAGGCCATAGACGCGGCCCGCAAGATGCTTGGGATAGTTCCAGCCCTTCAGCTCGATCGCTTTCGCCTTGGCTGCATCCTTGCCGCTGGTGCTCGACGGATCGGGATTGCCGCCATCCGCGCACACCAGGCGATCCATCATCAGCTTGAGGCCGCTCGGCGCCATGCCCCAGTACACCGGCGTCACGATCATTATCCCATGCGCCAGGGTGAAGCGCTCGTAAATTTCCGCCATCCAGTCGTCGGCTTGTCCGAGCGAATGATTGGGGTAGCAGCTGCATGGCCAATGGCAGAGCGGCATCGCGGTTGAAACGCACGCCTTGCAGGGATGAATCTTGCGGCCATGATCGGAAATGAGATGACTGAGGTCGAGCAGATCGACTTCAACCCGCGCTTCGCCAAATATCTTCTCCGCCTCCTTCACCAGCCGGAAGCTTTTCGACATTTCGCCGGGGCAGGTGCCGTCGTTGCGGGAGGCGGCGCAAATGAGCAGCACACGCGACGGCGCGTTCGGGTCCTTTTGTCGAATGGCGGCGCGTTGCACAGCCTCATGCGTGGCGCGCCATTCGTCCGAGAGATCGTAATCGGAATCGGCAAAGCCCTGCCCCGCCTTGTGAGTCCGCGGCGCCTTGCGGCCGTCGCAATAGGCTTTCCAGGCAATCTCCTCCAGCCGGGCAATCGCCTCGCGTTCGCGATCGAACAGCGGATCGTAATAGGAGCGCTGGAAGTGCGCGCTGAACTCGGCGCGGGACATCTTGTCGGGCGCCTGCCCGGTTCGCACCTTCACCATAGCTACTGCGCGACGGGATAGTTGGGGGATTCGCGTGTCACCACCACGTCGTGCACGTGGCTCTCGCGCATGCCGGCGCCCGTAATGCGGATGAATTTCGCGTTTGTGTGCATCTCGGCGATGGTGCGACAGCCGGTATAGCCCATTGCCGCGCGCAAGCCCCCGATGATCTGGTGCACCACATTGGCCACCGGCCCCTTGAACGGCACCTGCCCTTCCACGCCTTCCGGCACCAACTTCAGGGCATCGCGCACTTCCGCCTGGAAGTAGCGGTCCGCCGAGCCGCGCGCCATCGCGCCCACCGATCCCATGCCGCGATAGCCTTTGTACGAACGGCCCTGATAAAGGAACACTTCGCCCGGCGACTCTTCGGTGCCAGCCAACAGCGAACCCACCATCGCCACGTGCGCGCCGGCGGCGATCGCCTTGGCGAGGTCGCCGGAATAGCGGATGCCGCCATCGGCAATCACGGGCACGCCGCTTTTCGAGGCCGTCTCCACCGCATCCATCACCGCAGTGAGCTGCGGCACGCCAACGCCAGCGACAACCCGCGTGGTGCAGATGGAGCCCGGTCCGATGCCCACCTTCACGCAATCCGCACCGGCATCGATCAACGCTTTCGCGCCATCGCCGGTCGCAACGTTGCCGGCCGCAACTTGCGTGTAATTCGATTCCTTCTTGATGCGGTTGACAGTGTCGAGCACGCCGCGGGAATGGCCGTGGGCGGTGTCCACCACGATCACGTCGCATTCGGCTTCGATCAGCTTGAGCGCGCGCTTCAATCCATCTTCGCCCACGCTGGTTGCCGCCGCCACGCGCAAACGCCCGCGCTGATCCTTGCAGGCGTTGGGAAACTTCTGGGCCTTCTCGATGTCTTTCACGGTGATCAGGCCGACGCAGCGGTATGCCTCGTCCACCACCAGAATCTTTTCGATGCGGTGCTGGTGCAGGAGGCGCCTGGCTTCGTCCGCGCGCACGCCTTCGCGCACGGTGACGAGCTCGTCTTTCGTCATCAGCTCGCGCACCGGCTGGCGCGTATCGGTGGCGAAGCGCACGTCGCGGTTGGTGAGAATGCCCACCAGTTTGCCCGCGCCCTTGCCGTTGGGGTTCTCCACCACCGGGATGCCGGAGATGCTGTAGCGCGCCATCAGGTCATGCGCGTCCGCCAAGGTGGCATCCGGCTCGATGGTGACCGGATTCACCACCATGCCGCTTTCGAATTTCTTCACCCGGCGAACCTGCTCGGCCTGTTCCTCGATGGAAAGGTTGCGGTGGATGACGCCCATGCCGCCCGCTTGCGCCATGGCGATGGCAAGGCCCGCTTCCGTCACGGTATCCATGGCGGCGGAGATGAGCGGGATGCCGAGCTCGACGGTTTTCGTGAGCCGGGTTCGCGTGTCGACCTGGGAGGGGAGAACTTCGGAGGCTGCCGGTACCAGCAGCACATCGTCGAAGGTGAGGGCTTCGCGGATGGGAGAGTGGCGTTCCATGACGGGCCATATCAGCAGTGGACCGATTCTTCAAGCCGCGGCGTTCTCCTCTGAGCAAGCCGGAGGAGCCCTTGCCCATGAACGACTCACACACGTCATCCCGCCAGCAAAGTCCGATGAACCCAGCCACCCAATATCCCCGGCCGCCTTTTAAGAAGCAGGAGCAGCCCTGGCCGGGACTTGCCGGCAAGATGGAGCCCAAGCCGGATCACGGCGAGCGCAGCTACAAGGGCTCCGGCCGGCTCACCGGCCGCAAGGCGCTCATCACGGGCGGGGACTCCGGCATGGGCCGCGCGGCCGCCATCGCCTACGCCCGCGAAGGGGCCGATGTCGCCATCAACTACTTTCCCACGGAAGAACCGGACGCGCGCGAGGTGATCGCGCTGATCGAGGAGGCTGGCCGGAAGGGCGTGCCAATTCCCGGCGATCTCCGCGACGAGAAGTTCTGCGAGGAGCTGGTGGCGCTCGCGGTGAAGGAGTTGGGCGGGCTCGACATTGTGGTGTGCAACGCCGGGCGCCAGCAGGCGCGAGAGTCCATTCTCGATCTGAGCACGGAAGATTTCGACGCCACGATGAAAACAAACATCTACGCGCCGTTTTGGATCAT
>DATIEM010000154.1:0-30668 GCA_035455725.1 Rhizomicrobium sp.
GGGGGAGGTGGCTCGCGTGAGCAACGCGAACGCGAGACGGTAGGGGGAACAGCCCCCTTCCGCCTCATGCTCGCTTCGCTTGCATTCGGCACCTCCCCCGCAAGGGGGGGGAGGATAGGTGCCTCGCTAATCCACGTTACACCATCGCGCGGCAGGTTTGGGCGCAGCGGCGGCAGGCTTCCACGCATTCCTCCATGCCGTCGAGTTTCATGCAGTCGGCCGCGCAGGCATTGCACACCTCCGCGCACAGCGCGCACATCTGCCGGTGAAACTGGCTTTTGTGCATGATGAAATCGGCCGCGGTGGCGCAGATGGCGGCGCAATCGATCATCAGCCGGAAGTGCTGCGGCGCCACGTGCGCGCCGCCTTCGTCCAGGCAGTGCGTCATCGCCATGCCGAGGCACGTCTTATGGCAATTCAGCGCCGCCTCTACGCAATCCTGTTCTTGCCGACTGAAGGCGTGCATCCTGAAGCCCTCTTAGGGTGCCCCCACGTAATTCCCGAAATAGGCCGGTGTTCCGGCCTCCCCTCCGGGCGGCTACTCAGGACCGCAAAAGCGGCGCATAATGCGGGCCGAAGGGATGAGGCGGCCGGGTGCGGCCGCAAGGGAGGATTCCATGGGCAATCTCGGCGTGGCCGGCATCGTCCGCATGATCGTGGTGGGACTGATCGTCGGCATTCTGGCGCGGTTTTTCTATCCGGGCGCGGTGCACATGGGCATTATCATGACCATCGTGCTCGGCATTATCGGCTCGTTCGTGGCCGGCCTGATCGGCGCGCTGATCCACCGCGATTCCGGGGAGGGATTTCATCCCGCCGGATTCATCTATTCCATTATCGGCGCCATCATCGTGATTTTCATCGCCCGCAACGTGCTGCATCTGGGCTACTGAATCAGCCGCGCGCCCTTAGCAATTCCTTGCTCACGTGCTCGGGGCGGATGCCGATGCCTACGAGGCGGGCGGGAATGCGCCGCAGCACCGGAAACCGGTCCAGCAGCTTCACGGCGAACGGCACTTTGATCTCGCCTTGCAGCGCCAGAGTGGGCGCGACGATGCGGTTCTGGATCGCCACCTGCGCCGCCTGTGTCAGCTTTGCGGGAAGCTCACGCCGCGCCTGCACTTGATTGAGCTGTTCGAGACTCGGCCGCCCGTGCTGGAGGGGCCGCCACAGCAGGTTCGCCGCCGCGATCGCATCCTGCACCGCGATGTTGATGCCCACGCCGCCCACCGGCGACATGGCATGCGCCGCATCGCCGATGCAGACGAGGCCCGGCTTGGCCCATTGCTTCAAACGGTTGACGGTGACGGTCAGCAGGCTGACATCGTCGAAGCTGCGGATTGTATCCACCCGATCCGATGCGAACCCGGCAATCGACGAAAGCCGCTCGCGAAACGCCTCAATCCCCTCCTGCTGGATGCGCGCGAAGCCGTCCTTCGGCACCACGAAGGCGCACTGCCAGTAATCGCCGCGATAGAGCATCACCAGAAAGCGCCCGGCCGCGAGATGGGCCACCGGCTCGGTGGGATCGCTGGCTTTCAGCGGCAGCCGGAACCAGATCACATCGATGGGCGAACCAAACTCTTCCGCCGCCAGGCCCGCCTGCTCGCGAACGGTGGAGTGCCGCCCATCGGCGCTGATGACGAGATCGGCGCGAATGGCGATCTCGCCATTCGGTGTTTGCGCGTGCAGTCCGCGCACCTCGCCCCCCTCTTCGATCAGGCCCACGGCTTTGGTTTGCATCAGGAGGCGGAAATTGGGAAAGGCGCCCGCTTTTTCCGCGAAGAAATTCAGTAGATCCCATTGCGGCATCAGGGCGATGAATTTGCAGTGCGTGGGGAGGTGGGTGAAATCGCCGGCAATAATGCGCCGCTTGCCGACCTCGATGTTCAGGTGGCGCACTTCCTGGTGCGGCAGGGCCAGAAAGTCGGCCAGCAGGCCCAATTCGTAGATCGCCTGCAAAGTGGAGGGATGCACCGTATCGCCGCGGAAATCGCGAAAGAAATCGGCGTGCTTCTCCAGCACGATGACGTCGATGCCGGCGCGCGCCAGCAGATAGCCGCAGATCATCCCGGCCGGGCCGCCGCCGGCAATGACGCAGCGGGTGGTGAGTGCAGAGCCGCTCAAGGCGCGGGCACAGACACCGGCATTTCAATCTGCACAAAGCCGCGCGGCTTCACCGGCTCCTGCGGCGGCGGCGACGACTTATTACACGCGGCGAGCAGTATCGCCGCGAGCGGCAGCGCGAAGATACGGGATAGCCGCATTGCCCATCTCCTTAGCTCACCAGAGAGGATGTGTTAGCTCGGATTCTTCTCGTCTTCGGCAAGCTCCCGCAGCAGCCGGTTGCGATCGGCAATGTGCATCGCTTGCAACTCCTCGAATTCGAGGAGCAGCCTTCTGCCCTGGCTGGTGTCGTGTCCGTCACGGTCCAGTTCCGCCACAAGTTCCCGCTGTCGCGCGACGTGATGTTCTCCCTCCGCCACATGCGTCTCCGCCAGCCGCAGGTGGTCGATGATCATTTGCCGTTGATTCCTGACGGGCGGCAAGGTCAATTTCTCGGCTGCCCGGCGGCAATGGCCATCTGATCATAGCTGTTGGCGAGCCGGATGAGCGTATCATGACACTCCTGGCTCAGCAGGTCTGCCGCGATAGTGCGCAGTTCTTCGGCCCGCTCGCGGTACCGCTTCACCCGGTAGGTCGAACTGCCCTTGTCGCACGGCACGATGGCCAATGGGCGTGAGCCGAACGGGTCCATGCTGCTCCTCCTCAACGGTGCGGGAGCGGCAAGTCGGGGCGAGCCGCTCCCAACGTGGAACTCGCCTCGGCGGGCATGCCCGCCTCAGTCTCTCACGCACCAAGCAAAACGGAACCACTGCGTCAAAAGTTCCTATGTTTTCATGGGTTAAAGGCGCGCGGGCCTCTCGATATTTTGTACTGCAATTGGCGATTCATCGGTTGGGTAGTGTCCTAATTTAAATTAGGACACTACCATCGGTTGACAGCGTCACGCGGTGCTGTCCGTCTTTGAACGATCTTGTCCTAATTCGCCGGAGCGGGTGTCCTAGTTTGCTTCCGGCATTCAATTCTCACGGAATAACCGGGCACTCTGTTTGAGCCACCATCAACCGCCTTACAGCCGTGTCGTTCCCTGTCTAGGTACGCCTGCGCGGCTGCAATCGCTTCGGCGATTGTCGGCATTGTGCCGCTCGTGTCCCATTGCAAATAAAGCCCATCGCCTCTCGGCTCAATCAGCCAAGCACGGTCACCACTGACGAATGTAACTGCCGCCGCGAGAGCAAGTGCGAGCATTCATCCCCCCTAGCCGTTGCCGGTCTCGGCTGCTGCGCCTTCCTCTGCTTCGGCCAAAATCTCCTTATCTAGTTCCAGCTTGGCGATCAGGCGTTCAAGTTCCTTCACGCCAACCTTGCCGCTCACGAGCAGTCGGAAATTCGCGTCCTTGGAAAGAAGCCCAGTCGTCAATTCACGTTCGCCAGCCATAGCCTTCACTTTGTCAGCCGGAGGCTTGGGTGGGTCTGGAAGAGGCGGCAATTTGCCATTTTCTCCGCTGCCTTCCTCGTCGCCCTCGTCCGTATCCGGGTTGTCCTCGGGGGCTATTTTATCAGCGGTAGACAGCTTTGCAAAGGCCACTGTATCATCATAAACCTTCAAGAAGGACCGAGCGCCATTGTCACTAAACCCATTGTCTAGGATCAATTCGTCCAAGGCTACAGGGTCTGGCTTACGATCAGCGCCCCAGGTCGCCCAAAATTTTCGGATAATCTTCGGGCGAAGGGCTGCCTGTTTCAGGCAAGCTTCCTTCACTGATTCTTGCTGTGCCCGAAGGTATCGGCGCCCCTCTTCTGAGATCGCCGCCTCACGCTTGCTGCCTGAGCCGCTATAGACAACGAATCCAAACGACCGAAGGGCGGCAAGCGTTTGATCTGCTTGGCTGCTTTTCTCCTTCATCCCCCACGCCAAACCGGCTTTCCCAGCCGGAGCTGGGTGACGGCCGAAATACTTTTCGAAGGCCACAAGCCGATCAACCGCAGTACCCAACGGGATAAAGGGAAATGAGGGACTCCGGTCCTTCTTAGCCGTGGAGGCCGAGGTGGTTGGCGTGGTGCTGGCCGTGGACATAGCGATTCTCCTGTTCCAGAGGAGAATTTAGAACCGCACCCGTAAAAGTCAACCATAAGCTCTGCTGCCGTCCAAAAATATTTATCACTTTTATGGCTGATAAGCCTTGAATGACGGCAGCGCCTATGGCATATAACCTTCGGTAAGACCAAGAGGACGGAATGATGATCAGGAGGGTAGGAGCCCACGCGAGCGCTGGCCGAGCCGCGATGGGCGAGGATTTGGGGCTGTTCCTGTCACCCGGCAAGGTCAGTGGAACAGCCCCAGAATTGGCTTCGCTTGGTGCCCCTTGGTCTAACGGTAGGACGCTCGCTCTTACAGGCGGAGAGGTCCGGGTCCGAATCCCGGCGGGGCAACCGAGACTCAGCGGGACCAGTGCTGCGCTAACAGCACCGGCCCCAGATCGCAACTCAGGGATTTGGCCCCTAAGCCGCAACCGCTTCTATATAGCGCTTTCGGGCCGTCCCTTCAATTCTGGGATTTGGCCCCATGAATACGCTCTCTCTCGACAAGCAGACTGACATCGTCGCCGCCCTTTGCGAGGGTTGCAGCATCCGTTCTGTGGAACGGCTGACCGGCGTTCACCGCGATACGATCATGCGCCTTGCCATTCGCGTCGGCATCGGATGCGCAAAACTGCACGACCGCCTGATGCGCGATCTCTACGTTTCGCGGTGCGAACTCGACGAAGCATGGGGCTACGTTGGCAAAAAGCGAATGCACCTGAAAGATACGGACCCGCCAGAGTTTGGTGACCAATACACGTTCATTGCGCTGGACGCGACCAGCAAGGGCATTATCAGCTATCGCGTCGGCAAGCGCACATCACAGAACACGCACCTGTTTGTTCAGGACTTGCGACGGCGGATTGCCAATGAGCCGGAGATTTCCAGTGACGCTTGGGTGGCGTATCCCAAGGCTGTCGAAGATGCGTTCGGCCATGCGGTGAACTTCGGCACCATCGATAAAGTCTACGCTGTTCCGCAAGCTGTAGAGGCCGCGCGGCGCTACTCGCCGGCCCAGGTAGTAGCGGTAAAGTATGCCAACGTGCTTGGGCGTCCGCGCCATATCTGCACGTCATATGTCGAGCGGCAGAACCTGTCGCTTCGCATGTCACAACGCCGGTTTACCCGCCTCACCAATGCGTTCTCACGCAAGCTGGAAAACCATATGGCAGCAGTCGCGTTATATGTCGCGCATTACAACCTATGCCGCATTCACGAAGCCATCCGGATCACGCCCGCGATGCATTTGCGCGTAACTGACCGCGTCTGGACCGTCCGGGAACTTGTGCAGGCGGCACTGGATGGCGCCCTTCCAGAAGAACCGGCGGGCAAGCGGAGTGGCCCATTTCGCGTAATTGACGGCGGGCGGGCCTGACGACGCAAGTGCTGAGATAAATGTCCACCAATCTCATAGCGGCCTCTTCGGAGGCCGCCTTCGCAAGAATGTGGATACCGGCGGAGCGAGCGTTGTCGTCTACCTCATAGATGAAATACCCAGTATCCTGTCCAAGATTCGCCGCGTTGTTCTCGCTGACCGTCATACTGGAAAGGGGAGACATACAAAGCTGGCGAGTGTCACTGATGCGAATGCACCAAGAGAGTTCATCCATGCGAGCAACACCTGACTTTCGCGAACAAAAGACCCCACGCATCTCCGCCAACGAGCTGGCCCGATTCTTGGTCGCTACGGACCTCGGCAGGGAGGGAATCATCAGAAACGCCCGGTGGCAAGGGAAAGTTAGAGTCGCCCGCTACCGCGTGGCTAAAGGAGCCATGTGTGAGTTCCTCACAGACAACATGCACTCCCACCGGATCATCGGAAATGCAAAGAACAAGTTGGAAGGCGTCCTGTCCGATCCAGAAGCGTCCGCCTTCAAGCATGAAGATGCGAGGTCATCCATCGTGGCGCTGGATGCGTTTCAGCGGGGCTGGAACGCCTTTGGTCTCGGCGGCCTCAATTTTGATGGAGTGCCGAAGC
This sequence comes from Rhizomicrobium sp., assembly GCA_035455725.1. GTDB lineage: Bacteria > Pseudomonadota > Alphaproteobacteria > Micropepsales > Micropepsaceae > Rhizomicrobium. Next base: position 6,124 of record DATIEM010000154.1, read on the forward strand.
TGAAAACACTAGAGTTTGAAGGTGTCGAGATCAGCGTTCAGATGGACGCGGTGACCAAACGGGAAAGCCCATCCCGACCGACGCTGGTTGGAGGCGTTCTCTTACGTATGGCACGCGGCGACGGCGAAACGGATGGAGCAGCCGCCAAGCGTCGGGAGATCGGACGCAATGCCGCGGTGCTGGTTTACCTCGGGGCCGAACAGAATTTGGGGAAGCTTGGCACAGCCTCGCCGGAGCTTTGCTACTCGGTTGACGTGCAACACGGCGAGTCGCACCAAGCCCCGAAGAACTATCTCGCCATAGTGGAAAACATGAACGCCGCCTGTCGCACCATTGCGGCCCTATGGGATTCCGCGGTCCCGCCCGGAGGCAAATGAGCGCCTGTCCTAATTTCATTGCGCGACTGTCCTAATTAGGACTTGACCCGTCACGCTGGTTTTGCATACTGCGATCACTCTCTGAACTTGCGTCTGAGCGCAACGCGGCCGGAACCTTCCAGCCGCGTTTTTGTTTTTGGCGCCGCAGCGGCAATCCCATGATCCCGAGCGGTTTTCGCTAGCCCGAGCGGGCTGGGAAATAAATATTTTTGCCTGAATCCGGGCAAAAGGCGCGGTTGCGTCCGAGCGCTGTTTTCAAAGGCGGCGATTCAATGCCCGCCCATATTGCGCCTGAATCGACCCGGAAACGCGATTTTCGAGAGATTTTTTTTCGCGAAGCTACGCCTGACGGCCCTGCAGCTGCATCTTGCGCTCCGCCAGCTGTGCGCCGAGCGCTCGCAGGTCGAGCCTCGTCTTGCGCACCTTGGGGAAGATTTCGCCCTCCTCCTCCTTCACGTGGTGGTTTACGTATTCGCCAAGCACCTTCACCTCGGCTTCCCACAGGCTATCGCCAGGCGAGCCGCCCTTGATCTTGGCGATCAGCTCCTTGACCGAAGTGTGCTCGACCTGTGCTTCGTCGATGAGGTCGGCGTTCTTGTTCAGCGCCTGGCGGGCCACCGGATAGAAGATTTCCTCCTCGATCTCGGCATGCACCTCCAGAGCGGCGCAAATCTGCTGCGCCAGCTCCGCCTTCTTCGAGTCCGAGCGCGAGCTGTTGAACTGCCCGACCATGGTCTTGACCTCCTTGTGGTCGGCTTTCAGCAGCGCGATCGCGTCTTTCGGCGCCCGGCTGCGGGCGGAGGATTTGCGGGTGGTCTTGCGCGCGGCCATGCTGGTTGCCTCTCCTGAAGGTCAAATTCACTTCGCTTGGGAAAGCGGCCAGACGCCTTCCGTTCCGCGGGTTCCCACGAGCATTTGAAACGGCGAGACCTCGCCCCTATATTCCGTGTGCGCAACAACATTCGAAAGGAGGTGATCCAGTGTCTCATTGTCATGACCTGCGGCTGAAAGGTGCCGCGACCTGGATCGATGCCTCTGGCGAGGTCCGGGTGGCTTAGGCCGGAGTACCGGCGGCGCCTTTGAGGCCCGCAGCCGACAATGGAAGGGCCGCTTCGCGAGAGGCGGCCCTTCGTTGTTTCACGCAAACCGCGGAAAGCGCGGTTCAATTCCGCAACATTGTTTCGCACACCCCACGCAGATGACGACGCTCTATTCGATCGGGCATTCCAACCGCAGTTTCGATGCCTTCCTCGCGCTCCTGAAGGCGAACGGGATCGAGGCACTGGCCGACATCCGGCAGTTCACCCGGTCGCGCGCCAATCCGCAGTTCAACGCCGAGACGTTCGCGCCGGCGCTGGCGGAGAACAATATCGCCTACGAGCACATCGCCGCGCTGGGCGGTCGGCGCAGCTCGAAGCTTAAAGATTCACCGAACGGATTGTGGGAGCATCCCGCCTTCCGCTCCTATGCCGACTACGCGCTCACCGATGCCTTCGAAACCGGCCTCGCCCGCCTGCTGGACATCGGCAGCGAGAAGCGCACGGCGATGATGTGCGCGGAAGCGGTGTGGTGGCGCTGCCACCGCCGGATTGTGAGCGACTACCTGGTGGCCCGCGGCCATCCGGTGCTGCACATCCTCAGCGAAGCGGCGCCAAAACCCGCCACCCTGACGCCGGGCGCCGTTGTTAATGGGAAGGTTCTCTATCCGCCAAAGCAGCTGTCCCTGCTCTAGCCCGCTCGTACGGCCGGATTACAAGAACGACATTCCCGCACCGGCACGTTTGTTTACGCCTCCGGCTGTTGTATGTTGGTGGCGGGGGGAGCGTCGCACCCGGATGTGTTCCGGAAGGTCCCCATGCTGGACAGAACCACCGCCCTTCACCTCGCCAACCGGCTGGGCTTTGGCCCCGCGCCGGGGGAGCTCGAGCGCATTCAGAGTCTCGGCTTCGATGGTTATCTCCACGAGCAGCTCAATCCACGCATCAACGAGCTGCCGCCCGCGCTCGAGGCGCAACTGAAGAAGCTGCCGTCCTTCGGGAAAAACACCTTCGAGCTCTACCGCGACTACTACTGGAAGATGCTCGACGACGAAAAGATGGACAAGTCCATGCGCGGGCTGATGAAGTTTGCGATGAAGAGCGTGGTGCCGGAATGGCGCCTGGCGCGCATGGCGCGCGCCATCGCGAGCCCGCACCGGCTGCACGAAGCGCTGGTTGATTTTTGGTTCAATCACTTCAACGTCTACGAGCACAAAGGCCTCGATAAGCTGTGGGTCGGCGCCTACGAGGAAGAGGCCATTCGGCCGCACACGCTGGGCAAATTCAGCGACCTGCTGCTTGCCACGGCGAAGCATCCCGCGATGCTGATCTATCTCGACAACGCGAAGAACACTGCTGCGCTGACCGGCCCCGGCGCCGGCAAGAACGACAAGGGCGGCATCAACGAAAACTACGCGCGCGAGGTGATGGAGCTGCACACACTCGGCGTCGACGGCGGCTACACGCAATCGGATGTCACGGCGCTTGCGCACGTCCTCACCGGCTGGACGGTCGGCGTGGAAGGATATGACCCGGGATACGCAGGAAGGGGACGGGGCGGCGTGCGGGGCGGCTTCCGCTTCGTGCCGCGCTGGCACGACCGCACGCCGCAAACCGTACTCGGCCGCCGTTTCGCCAACAATGATGAATCCGACGGGGAGCAGGCGCTGCTGATGCTGGCGCGCCATCCCTCGACAGCGAAGCACGTGAGTTTCCAGCTGGCGCAGTATTTCGTGGCCGACAAGCCCGATCCGGTGCTGGTGAACGACATGGCGGCGGTTTTCGGAAAAACCGATGGCGACATCAAAGAGGTCGCCCGCGCCATGTTCCTGAGCCGCGCTTTTCGCGATCCGGCGAATATCGGCAAGAAATTCAAGACGCCGTATCAATACGTCGTCTCGGTGGCGCGGCTGGCGAAGCTCGACACGAAATATGCCGCGCCGCTTGCCGAATCGCTCAAGACGCTCGGCCAGCCGATCTACGGCTGCGCCACGCCCGATGGCTACGCCTGCACGGAGAGCGCCTGGCTCGATCCCGACGCCATGATGCGGCGGCTCTCGTTCGCGGTGCGCTTCGGCCGCGGCGACTACGCGCAGCCCTATCTGGCGGAAGTGGGCTACGGCACCATGGGCAAACCGACGCGCATCGATCCGGCCCCAAGCAGCGCGCCGCTGAACGCAGACGAGATGCTCCAGATTCTCGGGGCCGAGCTCAGCAGCAACACGCGGGCCTCCGTGCTGCAGGCGGCGCGCAGGGATCGCGCCGGGCTCATCTTGGGCAGCCCGGATTTCATGCGCTGCTAGAGCAGCGAAGGAGACGTAACATGCGCAGACGCGATTTCCTGACGGCGGCGGGCGCGCTCAGCGGGCTCGCCTTCACCCGCATCGGCGCGCACGCCTGGGCGGCGCAGAATCCCAATGCCGGCCCGCAACGGCTCGTGGTGGTGCTGCTGCGCGGCGCGGTGGACGGATTGAACGTGGTCGTGCCCTACAATGAGCACGACTACTACGCGATGCGGCCGAGCATTGCGGTGCCGCCGCCGGGTCATCAGGGCGGCGGGCTCGATCTCGATGGGCAGTTCGCGGCCCACCCGCAACTCGAACCCCTGATGCCGCTGTGGAAGGAAAAGTCGCTGGCGTTCGTGCACGCCTGCGGCTCGCCGGACCCGTCGCGCTCGCATTTCGAGGCGCAGGCCTACATGGAAACGGGCACGCCCGGCGTAAAAACAACGACGGATGGCTGGCTCAATCGCGCGCTTGCCGCCCTTCCCGGCCAGCACCCGCCGACCGAAGCGGTGAATTTTGGCGCCACTATGCCGCGCATTCTCCACGGCAGCATGGCGGTCGCGAGTCTGCCGAACGCCGGCGGGCGTGGGAGCGGAGCGTCCTTAGACACGAGCCCGCTCGTGCATTCGGCGTTCGACAGCATGTACTCCGGCGCGGATTCGCTCAGCGTGGCCTATCGCGAGGGCCAGAGTGCGCATTCGCGCCTGATGGGCGACCTGGAGCGCGAGATGACGGTGGCGAACGGCGGCGCCCCCTCGCCGGCGGGCTTCGCCAAAGACGTGGCGCACTTCTGCACCATCGCGCGGCAGGATCCGACCATTCAGGTCGGCTTCTTCGCGCTGGGCGGCTGGGACACGCACACGCGAGAAGGAAGCAGCAGCGAAGGCCAGCTCGCCAAAGGCTTGCGCCAGCTCGCGCAGGGGCTTGCCGGATTTCGCAAGGGCCTGGGCGATGCGGGCTACGAAAGGACGGTCGTGCTGGTGATGTCGGAGTTCGGCCGCACCGCGCGCGAAAACGGCAATGCCGGCACCGATCATGGCCATGGCAATGCGATGTGGGTGTTGGGCGGCGCTGTGCGCGGCGGCAAGGTTTATGGCCAGTGGCCGGGGCTTTCGGAGGCGCATCTGCGCGACGGCCGCGATCTCGCCGTGACCACAGACTTTCGCACGGTAGCGGGGTCTGTCCTTGCTCAGCACATGAAGCTGCTGCCGTCGGCGCTGGCGCACGTGTTCCCGAACGCGCCGGCCGGTTCGCTGCCGGTTATCGCCTGACCGACAGTCGTCGCGCCGCCTCGCTCAGATGCTGCGCTTCACAAGCAGCTGCTTGATTTCGCCTATGGCCTGCGCGGGGTTAAGCCCCTTGGGGCAGGTCTCCGCGCAATTCATGATGGTATGGCAGCGGTAGAGCCGGAACGGGTCTTCCAGATCGTCCAGCCGCTCGCCGGTGCATTCGTCGCGGCTGTCAGACACCCAGCGATAGGATTGCAGCAGCGCCGCCGGGCCAAGGTAGCGCTCCGAATTCCACCAGTAGCTGGGGCATGAGGTGGAGCAGCAGGCGCAGAGAATGCATTCGTAAAGCCCGTTGAGCTTGTCGCGGTCTTCGGGCGTTTGCCGCCACTCCTTTTCCGGCTCGGCTGTTTTGGTGCGCAGATACGGGCGGATGGAGGAATACTGCGCGTAGAAATTCGTCATGTCGGGCACGAGGTCCTTCACCACAGGCATGTGCGGCAGCGGATAGATGCTCACGGATCCGGAGATGTCGGAAATCGCCTTGGTGCAGGCCAGCGTGTTCCCGCCGCCGATGTTCATGGCGCAGGAGCCGCACACCCCTTCGCGGCAGGAGCGGCGGAAGGTGAGCGTGGGATCGATCTCGTTCTTGATCTTGATCAGCCCGTCCAGAACCATCGGCCCGCAGGTGGTGAGGTCGACAGCGTAGATGTCGATGCGCGGGTTTTCGTCCGTGGTCGGATCGTAGCGGTAAACGTGAAAATCCTTCGTCCGCCGCGGCTTCTTGCCATTGGCCATGGTGGGCCGCGGCCACACCTTGCCCTTCTTCGGCTTGCTTCCTTTCGGCAGCGTGAGCTGAACCATGCGAATTCCTGCGGTTGGCCGATCCTCGTCTAGCATCCCCCGTTCCCCCGCGGGAGGGGCATGTGGGCGCACTCAGCCGATGCGCTCGAACGACCACGCAAGCTCGATCGGCTCGTTTCCCAGCGAACCGCTCACCACTAGCTGGTCACAGTGCCGCAACGCGTCGCCGCCCAAATACACGCTTCGGGCGACGGAGGTTTCCCCGCCCGTAGCCTGGAAGCGCCAGCCATCGCCGGACGGGAGCTTCAGCAGGACGTCCCGGCCATAGCTGCCCGAAGCGCGCACGTCGGGGTGAATGTGAAATCGCGCGGCAAACGGCACCGCCTGCCGCGAGCGCCGGCCACCGCGGGACAGAAGGCGATCGGAACCGGAGAGCATTCGCCCATTTGAGGAGAGTGTCAGCCGACGCTCATGCACGATGCCGAACGCCGCCAGATATCCGTCATGCGAGGCCTCGACTGTCCAGCCTTCGGAGGTTTCCTGCCGGTGCGTGGGAACTGCGCTGGGCCCGCCGGCGAGGCGCGGCCCCAGAAGGCCCGCAAGCCGGCCGCTCAACACGGCTCCCACCGACCGTTCGCCGAGCGTGATCGTGGAATGCGCAGCCGTCTGGCGCAAGGCGGCGCTCCATCTCGGATCCTCGGGAGCCGCGCCGCAGTTCACGACAATCCGCTGATGCGCCGTGCTGAATTCAAAGGCAAGGCAACCGGCATGAGCCGAACGCGCGACGGCGCCGGGTGGAAACGTCCCGCAATCCATCACCACGATGCTGCGGGCCGCCACAAGCCGCTGGTATCCGGAATCGGGCGCGGAACCGGAAGGTTGCGCGCGCACCTGATCGCGGGTGAGCAGGTGCGCAAGAAGTTTTGCGTTTCCTTCTCCGCCCCCGTTGAAAAGCGCCAAGGTGCCGTCGCCGAGCCGAAAGAAGCGCAGCATCGCGCCCATCCGCTCCTGAACCTCCTGAAGCTCCGGCGGCAACGCGCGCCCAGTGGCCACCAGGCTTTGATTGAGCATCGCGAGCTGGCGATACGCCTCCAGCAACGCGCGCGGAGAGCGGCTCATGTGGCCGCCATCGGGCAGAATTTGCCGCTCGCATTCCTGTTGCAGGCGGGCCAGACCCGAAGCCAGACGCTGCGCGCTATCTTCGAGGCATATCCCGGAGAGCGCATGCCCGCCGGCGGCTTCGAGCCGTGGCGCACCGTCCGGTGCTTCGCGCGAAATGCGGGCCAGCATCCGGCTCTGCTCGCGCAGGCTCACGAGCAGCTTCGAGCGCCACATCACGTCTGCCTTGGGAAACACGAACCTGGTGTGCGCAAATAAATTGGTCAGCCGGCGCGCGAGCACGTCCGCCCGCCAGGCCGGCTCCGAATATCGCGCGTATTGGCGCAGCCATTGCCCGATCAAATTGGTGGCGAGCACGCGCGCGGGTTCGCCGCCGGCGGAAGCCAGCGGCGGCAGCCAGTCGAAACCATGCAGCGCCTCCGCCCAGGCGAGCGACGGCGCGGCCGCATCGAAGATGGTACCCTCGCGAAGATCGACCGTTTCGCCGGCAAAACGGAAGCGTCCGCGCAACAGCGCATCGGCCTGCTCAAGCCGACGCAGCGAGAAATCGGTCGGATGAAAGGCGATGCGGGCCGGCATCCGCCCGCGCAGCAACAAACGGTAGAACCAGCTCCGCCGCCACAGAATGCGCAGCGGCGCCATCGCGCGCCGCCACAGGGCGGCAACGATTTCGAGCCAGAAAGAGAAATGCGACTTTGGCCGCCCCGCCATCCCGCCTCAGCCGCGCAGGGCAGCGATGTTGGCAGCGTAAGCGGAGGGGCCGCCGCGAAACACCGACGTGCCCGCAACCAAGATGTTCGCACCCGCATCGACCGCGCGCCGCGCCGTTTCCGGCGTGATGCCGCCATCCACTTCCAGATCGATGGCGCGACCGGCGCGGCCGATCCGCTCTGCAGCGGCCTCGATTTTGCGCAGCTGGCTTTCAATGAATATCTGGCCGCCAAAACCCGGGTTGACGGTCATGATGAGAACAAGGTCGACGAGGTCCAGCAAATTGTCGATGGCGTCGATCGGCGTGCCGGGATTGAGCACGATGCCCGGCCGTTTGCCGCAGGCGCGGATGTGCTGCAGCGTGCGATGCACATGCGGGCCGGCCTCTGGATGTACCGTGAGCCCGTCGGCGCCGGCTTCGCAGAACGCCTCGATGTAGGGATCGACCGGCGAGATCATCAGGTGCACGTCGAGCGGTTTTTTGGCGTGCGGCCGAATCGCCTTCACCACCATTGGGCCGATCGTGATGTTGGGCACGAAATGCCCGTCCATCACGTCCACATGGATGAGATCGGCGCCGGCCTTCTCCACCGCCTCGACCTCTTGCCCCAGGCGCGAAAAGTCGGCGGAAAGAATCGAAGGGGCGATGCGGACGGCCATGCCCGATTAAGGCCGGATTCTCAGGACGGCTGCAAGCCGAGTTTGCGCCGATCCGCGGCCAGCAACGCCAGCGCAAAAGCGGGAACCCACATCAGGCGCGACTGATAGCGCGCGTGCGGGTTGGAGAAGATGCCGCAGACCATCGCATTGCCGATCAGCGCGGCAAGCACAAAGCCGAGCACGCAGGCAGCCTTGTGCTGGCGCGTGCGAATCGCCCAGCCAAGGCCGGCGAACAGCAGAAGCAGCACGGCAAAGGCGACCGGCACATGAACCACATTGATGACCCCGAAATGCAGTTTGCCCTTTTGCTGACGCGCCTCGCTGTAGGCGGGAAGCTGATCAGGAATGAATTTGTGAAAATCCTGAAACAGGATCCACTGCTGCGGCTCGATCTGATCGCCCGTATAGAACAGCGTGAACTGCTGCAACGCATCTCGCGCCGCCAGCTTCGCATTCCAGAGCGGATAGCGCGCCAGGCTGTCATGAACGATGCGTTCGGATTCTTTTTCCGTGCCGATGAAGCGGTGGAGCTTCACGAACAGCGTGCCCGGCCCCCACAACCACTTGTCCGCCCGGTGGGGCAGCACGGTGCGATATCGGCAAAGCGCATAATCCGATGTGGGACACGTCTCGTTCAGCAGTTTCTGAACCACCCCGTCCTGCAGCATGCGCGCAAACATGAAAACGGGCCCGGCGCGGCTGATGAAAATGTGCCGGGTATAGTGGTAGTTGGCGCTGAAGGTCATGCCGAACGCCAGCACCAGCGAGAGCAGCGGCGGCAGCAGGCGGGCTTCCGGACGTCCCGCCTTCCACAACGTCAAAGCGCGATAAAGCGCGAGAACGACGAACAGACCGACGGCAAGTCCGAGGTGCGAGGGATGCGCGGCTGCCGAAATCCCGGCGATCAGAATCAGCAGAGTGCAGCGCCACCATCCCAACCGCCGGGCATGAAAGGCGAGCAGATAAAGCGTAAGCACGACCAAGGGTGTGAACGCGTCCGGCTCGACCTGGCCGGCGTACCAAGGCAGTCCCGTGAGCAGAACGAGCCCCAGCCCAAGCAGCAGGATCAGCGGCAGTGTCATGCGGCGCGTCAGCACACGCGCGGTCTCAATCATGACAAAGGCCATCATCAGCGTCTGCAGAATGACCGGCAGCCAGAGACTGATTCCGCCGCCTGCCAACAAAATGTACAGCGAGAACACCGGCGACCGCTCCGGCACGAATTTGTCGCCGAAGCTCTGCAGCATGTAGGCGCCGGTGTCGTAGAAGATCAGCGGAAAGCCGTTCCACAGGGCGGCGGCAAGCAGGAGCGGGACCAAAAGGACAACAGCCATCGCTTCCCACAACGGCTTTGCCAACGGGAAATCTAACGCCTGCGCGAAGCGGCGCAAGCCGCCTTTCCGCTCAACGACAAACGCCGTCGCGCTCAACTCACTCATCTGGCTGATCCGGGCTCCTGTTCATCTGTATGAAGGCTAATGGAGCAACCGGCAAGCGATGGAACAGCTCCGATTGCCGCCCCGGCACCGACCGGCAATTCGCCGCAGGTTGACTGGCCCCGCCCCGTCCCTAAACTCGCCGCCGCTTCGGACAGATTTGGTTCCTTGATGGCGGACAATCCGCAATCGCCTCCGCTCCGGGGGCGCCCGCTTTCGCCGCATCTGAGCATCTACAAGTGGCCGATCACCATGGCCACGTCCATCACCCATCGCGCGACGGGCGTGGCGATTTCCATGGGGATAATCCTCGTGGCGTGGGGACTGCTGGCACTGGCAAGCGGACCGGAGCTCTACCAGCCGTTCATTGCCGCCATCGCCAGTCCCGTCGGGCTCGTGATCCTGGCGGGATTTTTGTGGTCGCTGATCTATCACTTCCTCAACGGTATCAGGCACTTGGCCTGGGATCTTGGCTACGGATTTGAAGTGTCGACGGCCAGTCGCAGCGGGGTGACAGTGATTGCGCTGTCGGTCCTGCTTGCGCTGGCCGTGCTCGGCTATGCCTGGTGGGCGCTGCACGGAGGCGTTCGCCGATGAGCCTCGAAACGCCGCTCCATCGCGTTCAGGGACTGGGGTCCGCGCATTCCGGTGTGCGCCATTTCTGGCGCGAGCGGGTAACCGCCGCCGCCCTCATTCCGCTGTCGGCCTGGTTTGTGGTGTCGGTGATGTTCCTCGTCGGCCAGACGGAAGGCGAAGTCGCGGCCTATTTTCAGCATCCCTGGAACGCGCTGCTGATGGCGCTCTTCGTGATCGTCGCCTGCGTGCATATGATGCTGGGGCTGCAGGTGGTTATCGACGACTACGTGCACCGTCCCGGACAGCGGATCGTACTGCTGCTTTTCAATCGCGCCTTCACCTGGATTGTCGGCGGCCTGTCGCTGGTGGCGCTGCTGCGGCTGGGAGTGGGTTGATGGCCGCCTATCCGATCGTCGATCATACCTTCGATGTGGTGGTGGTGGGCGCCGGCGGCTCGGGATTGCGCGCCACGCTGGAGTGCGCCGCGCGCGGACTGAAGACGGCCTGCGTCACCAAAGTGTTCCCCACCCGCAGCCACACGGTGGCGGCACAGGGCGGGGTTGCCGCCGCGCTTGGCAACATGGGTGAGGACGATTGGCGCTGGCACATGTACGACACCGTGAAGGGCGCCGACTGGCTGGGGGACCAGGACGCCATCGAATACATGTGCCGCAACGCGCCCGAAGCGGTGTACGAGTTGGAGCATTACGGCGTCCCGTTCTCGCGCACGGAGGACGGGCGCATCTACCAGCGCGCCTTCGGCGGCATGACGTCCAATTACGGCCAGGGCATCGCGCAGCGCACCTGCGCCGCCGCCGACCGTACCGGTCACGCCATCCTGCACACGCTCTATGGCCAATGCGTGAAGCACGAGGTGAACTTCTTCATCGAATATTTCGCGCTGGACCTGATCGTCGACGAGGGCGCGGTGCGCGGTTTGATGGCCTGGAACCTGGATGACGGTTCCATTCATCGCTTTCGCACCCACAAGGTGATCATGGCGACGGGCGGCTATGGCCGCTGCTATCTCTCCTGCACCGGCGCGCACACGCAGACAGGCGACGGCAACGCAATGGTGCTGCGGGCGGGCTTTCCGTTGCAGGACATGGAATTTGTGCAGTTTCACCCGACCGGCATTTACGGCGCGGGCGTGCTGATTACTGAAGGCGTGCGCGGCGAAGGCGGCTATCTCACGAACTCGGAAGGCGAGCGCTTCATGGAGCGCTACGCCCCGCACGCCAAGGATCTGGCCTCACGCGATGTGGTGAGCCGCGCGATGACCATCGAAATTCGCGAAGGCCGCGGCGTGGGCCCGAACAAGGACCACATCCATCTGCACCTCTCGCACCTCGATCCGAAGATCATTCACGAGCGGCTGCCGGGGATAACGGAGAGCGCGCGCATTTTCGCCGGCGTGGATGTGACGCGGGAGCCTATTCCCGTGCTCCCCACCGTGCACTACAACATGGGCGGCATACCCACGAACTACATGGGCGATGCCGTCACGTTGCGCGACGGCAATCCCGACGCGGTGGTGCCGGGCCTGATGGCGGTGGGCGAAGCGGCCTGCGTCTCGGTGCACGGCGCCAACCGGCTGGGCTCCAATTCGCTGATCGATCTGGTGGTGTTCGGCAAGGCCTGCGGCTGCCAGGCGGCGAAGGCCATTACAGCGGGCGAAACCCACCCCGACCTGCCGAAGGGTGCGGGCGAGCAATCGCTCGCGCGGCTCGACAGATACCGCTACGCGAGCGGCGGGACGCCCACCGCGCAGATGCGGCTCGCCATGCAGCTCGCGATGCAGGAGGACGCGGCCGTGTTCCGCACCGGCGAAACGCTGCGTTCCGGGCAGAAGCGGATCGACACGATCTACAAAGGACTGTCAGACATCTCGGTGGCGGACCGCACCATGATCTGGAATTCCGACCTGGTCGAAACACTGGAATTCGAGAACCTGATCCAGCAGGCCGTCGTCACGGTTGAAGGGGCCCTTGCGCGGGAAGAAAGCCGTGGCGCGCACGCACGCGAGGACTTCCCCAAACGCGACGACCAGAACTGGATGAAACATACCCTGACGTGGCTGGATGCTACGAACGGCTGGGCACAACTGGATTACCGCCCCGTGCATACCTGGACACTGACGAACGACGCCGAATACATCCCGCCCAAGGCCCGTACTTACTAGCCGCTCTTGCCAATGTGGCCTCATGAGGCTACATTGGCGGTCATGAAGACCGTCGGCCTCCGGGAACTCAAGAACAATTTGAGCGTCTACGTGCGCGCAGCGCGCGAGGGCGAAACCGTAGTGGTTACAGACCGCGGTGAGCCGGTGGTGCAACTGCAGCCGGTGCAAGGGCCGAATCGGGACGATCCTTTCGCCGAAATGGTTCGGCGGGGCGAAATGACGCCTGGGCGAAAGCTGACGAAGGATGAACGAGCGAAACTTTATCGCTGGCGTGGACCGCCGCTCCTGAAGGGCATCACCTCGCAACAAATCCTGGACGAGTTGCGCGAGGAAACGCTCTGGCCATCAACTGAATCGTGATCCTGTACGCTGAATCCAGTGCCGTGCTGGCGTGGCTGCTCCGGCAAGCCGCTGGCCAGCAGGTTGAAGGTATTCTTGCCAGCGCCAGCGACGTTCTGACATCCGATCTAACCTTGATCGAATGCCAGCGCGCTTTCCATCGGGAAGCGGCGTTAGGCCGGATGTCTGAGGAGTCGGCGCGACAGGTCGAAGCCAGATTTGCGGGAGCGAGGTTAACCTGGAGAGTTCTTCGATTGCTTGCACCTGTGGTGGAGCGAGCGAAGCAGCGCTTTCCGTACGAGCCAATTCGCTCCCTGGATGCGCTTCATGTCGCTTCGGCCCTGCATGCAAAGAACGCCGCTCCAGATCTTGCAATGCTGAGCCTCGACCATCGCGTCCGCCGGGTGGCAGAATCCGTGGGGCTCGCGTTGCTTCCTGCCTGATCCGTTTTTTGACGTGCGCTGTCGACGCATCCGGCGTTGCAAACGCCGAAGGCCGGTTTCATCGGCCGATGCATCTGCTACAGTGATGGAGCCAAGAAGGGGGATACTCATGAAGCATATCGCATTCGCCGCTGCACTCGCGCTGTTTGCTGCGCCGGCCTTCGCCTCTGACGAAAGCGACGTCATGGCCGCCATCAACAAGATGAATGACGCCATGAACAAGAACGACAGCAAGGCTGCCGCTGCCTACTACACCGGCAATGCCGCCATCATCGACGAATTCGCTCCGCATTACTGGAGCGGCGCCAATGTGTTCGAGATGTGGAATAACGATTTCGCGGCCATGGCCAAGAAGCAGGGCGATACCGATCCCTGGGTAACGACCGCGAAGCCGCTGCATGTCACCGTCGGCGGCGAGCGAGCCTATGCGGTCGTGCCGGCGGTGTACACCTTCAAGGAGCACGGCAAGAAAATCACCGAGCACGGGCTCTGGACGTTCGCCATGCAGAAGACAGATGGCGCATGGAAAATCGCCGCCTGGAGCTGGGCGCGGAAGTAGCTAGCGACCGCCGACAAAGGCGACGCGCAGCAGGTTGGTCGAGCCGGAGGTGCCGAGGGGCACGCCGGCGGTAATGACGATGCGCTCGCCGGCCGCGGCGAAACCTTCCCGTTTCGCCATCTCTGTGGCGCGCTCCACCACATCGTCCAGGTCTCGCGCATCCTGGGTGAAGACGCAGTGCAGGCCCCACGCGATCGAGAGCCGCCGCGCCGTTTCCACCAGCGGCGTCAACGCGATGATCGGGGCTTCCGGGCGTTCGCGCGAGGCACGCAGTCCCGTCGACCCCGACTTCGTCCAGGTGACGATGGCGCGGGCGTGAATGGTGTGCGTGACCTGATGCACCGCATCCATGATGGCATCCGCCGTGGTTTCCTCCGGCGGCGGCCGCGTGGCATCGATCAGCGACTGGTAAAGGGGATCGCCTTCCGCGGCTTCCGCAATCTTGTCCATCATCGCCACGGCTTCCACGGGATGCTTGCCGGTTGCGGTTTCCGCCGACAGCATCACCGCATCGGCGCCGTCGAACACGGCCGTTGCGACATCGGAAACCTCCGCGCGCGTGGGGACGGGAGATTCGAGCATCGATTCCAGCATCTGCGTCGCCACCACGACGGGCTTGCCGAGCCGGCGTGCCGCCCTGGTGATTTCCTTTTGGCGCCCCGGCACAGTTTCGATCGGCAGCTCGACGCCAAGATCGCCGCGCGCCACCATCAGCGCGTCCGACAAATCGAGAATATCCGGCAACGACTCCAGCGCCTTGGGCTTCTCGATCTTGGCGAGAATGGCGGCCCGGCCACCCGCGAACTTGCGCAGTTCCGCCACATCCTCCGGGCGCTGCACAAACGACAGCGCCACCCAGTCGACGCCAAGATCGAGCGCGGCATGCAGATCGCGCCGGTCTTTGTCTGTCATCGCGGACAGCGGCAGCAGCGTATCCGGCAGGTTCACGCCCTTGCGGTTGGTGAGTTCACCGCCGAGTTCCACCACCGCCTCCGCGCTGTCCGGCTTCGAGGCCCACGTGCGGAGCCGCACGCGGCCATCGTCGATCAGCAGACAGTGCCTCTGCTTCAGCGCCGCGAACACTTCGGCGTGCGGGATCGGCAGCACAGCCGGATCGTCGGAGCGCGCTTCGCGCGCCAGCCGGACACGATCGCCCTCCTTGAGGAGAATCCTTCCTCCGGGCAACTCTCCCAACCGGATCTTGGGCCCCTGAAGATCTGCGAGAATCCCGATGGGGCGGCGTTCTGCCTGCTCGAGGGCGCGAACGCGCGCATGCACCGCCTTCAGCGAGTCCGGCGTGTTGTGGCTCATGTTGATGCGGAACACATCGGCGCCGGCGTGGAACAGCGCCTTCAATTGTTCGGGCGAAGAAGAAGCCGGCCCGAGAGTCGCCACGATTTTCGTCTTGCGCCTGCGCCGCATGCTGTCGCAAACCGATGAGCCTGCCGTGCGTTCCGCGCTCAAATCGACGCAGGATGCGCGGCTCTTGCGATTCGTTTCGTGCCACCGGACTATCATCTGTGGCGGGCCGTGGCCAGCAGGAGGTGCCAATGGACGAACGCGCGCGAACCGAACTGGAAGCGGCAGTGTTGCGCCGATTGGTTTCACACCTGCAGGCGCGCACCGACGTGCAGAATATCGATCTGATGATTGCCGGCGGCTTCTGCCGCAATTGCCTGGGCGACTGGTACCGCGAAGCCGCCGCGGAGCGCGGCATCGAAATCAGCAAGGACGACGCGCGCGCGATCGTCTATGGCATGCCGCAGCAGGAATGGAAGCGGCGCTACCAGAAAGATGCCACGCCGGAGCAGCAGGCCGCCTTTGCCGCATCGCAAGAAAAGACTCACAACTAAGTCTTTCCAACCGCGTTGCCGCAGCGCCTGCGCGCGCCTATCTGTATCGGCCCGGGCGTATCGCGTGCTCGTTGACGGAGGTCTCTGATGTCTGCTGTGGGCGTGGTGGAAAAGACGGCAAGTTCGAAAACCTCGACGGCTGCGTTCGCCGTCGATCACCTGCGATCGTTCATCGAAAGGATCGAGCGGCTCGAAGAAGAAAAGGCGGCACTCACGGCGGATCTGCGCGAAGTTTATTCCGAGGCGAAAGGCCAGGGCTTCGATACCAAGATCGTGCGCCAGGTGGTGCGGCTCAGAAAACTCGACCGCGCCGATTTCCAGGAGCGGGAAGCCGTCCTCGATCTTTATATGACCGCCTTGGGAATGCGCTGATCCTTGTTGGCGCGCCTTTGGCTCGCACCTCAGGGTGACGTCATGCTGAGGTGCATTGCGGAAGCAATGCCCCGCAGCGTCAGCCAGTCGCCTGCAGGGCTTCTCCGTGCTCCACCTGCCCTTCAGACAATTCCTGTTCGAGCCCCAGTTCCTTGAGCTTCCGGTAGAGGGTGGACCGCCCGATCCCCAGGCGGCGCGCCACTTCTGACATATGCCCTTCGTAGCGCGAGATAGCCATGCGGATCATTTCCGTCTCGATCTCTTCGAGCTTGCGCATATGTCCGGCAATATCGGTGGCCGACATCGTGTAGACGGAGGACGAGCCGGAATGCGCCGGCGCGCTGATAGCCGGCGCGCTGAACCGCGACATGGATGCGAGCGGGGCTGTTCGCGGGCGCGGCTCCACGCCCATTGCGGCGGCGATCTGGGGGAAATCGCAGACGTCGAGCATTTCGCCGTCGCACAGCACCACCGCGCGGAAGATCGTGTTCTCCAGCTGGCGCACATTGCCAGGCCAGGAGAATTCCGCCACCAGATCGGCGGCTTCGGGCGTAAGCCCCGTGACCCGCTTGTTTTCTTCCGCCGCAAAGCGGGTGATGAAATGGCGCGCCAGCGCCGGCACATCCTCGCGCCGCTGCCGCAACGGCGGCACGAAAATGGGAAACACGTTCAGGCGGTAATACAGATCTTCGCGGAACTGGCCTTCGCGGGTGAGCTCCGCCAGGTCACGGTTGGTAGCGGAAACGATGCGCACATCGACTTTCGTCGGGCGCTTGGCGCCGACCGCGTCCACTTCGCCTTCCTGAAGGGCGCGCAACAGCTTCACCTGCATATCGAGGCGCAGCTCGCCGATCTCGTCGAGGAACAGCGTGCCACCGTTTGCTTCCTGGAATTTGCCGAGGTGCTTGTCGGTGGCGCCGGTGAAAGAGCCTTTCTCGTGGCCGAACAGGATGGACTCGACCAGGTTTTCCGGAATGGCGCCGCAGTTCACCGTCACGAACGGTTTTCCGGCGCGCTCGGAAGAGCCCTGGATGGCGCGGGCAATCAGCTCCTTGCCCACGCCCGACTCGCCTTCGATGAGAATGGGAATGTTCGATTGCGCCGCGCGCTGCCCCAGGCGGATGACCTGCCGCATCTCGGAACTTTTGGCGATGAGGTCGTCGAACATGAGCCGGTTCTCAGTCTTCTTTTTCAGCCGCGTGACCTCGCCGGAAAGCGTGCCGATCTTCAGGGCGTTGCGAATGGATACGGTAATGCGCTCCGGGCTCGCGGGCTTCACCAGGAAATCGCTGGCCCCGGCGCGCATGGCTTCGACGGCGGAGTCGATACCGCCTTTGGCGGTCAGCACGATCACCGGCAATTCGGGATGGGTGCCGCGCACCTTGGCGAGCACGGTCATGCCGTCCATGTCGGGCATGACCAGATCGAGCAACATGAGCGCGATCTGGTCGCCGCGCGGGCCTTGCAGCAGATCGATCGCGGGCTGCCCGCCCGGCGCGGTGACGACCGTCATTCCGGCGCGCGAGATTGCCGTTTCCAGGAGGCGCCGCTGCACCGGATCGTCATCGACAATAAGAATGTGTTGCGCCATCGGCCGCCCGTTGGTTCGGGCCGATGTTCGCCCGGGAAAGGTAAAATCCACGTTTAAGTCCCGCTTTGCGACAGATGGAGGGCCCGTCGCCTAGCAGAGGCGCGGGCATTTGCATCAAATCGTGCTATCGGTGGTGAAAGAAGCGTAAAATGCGGGCGCCCGAGGATGAGCGGCGACAAGGGACTCGATTATTGGGAATACTTTGTCGCGGAGACCGAACGCGCCGACGCCCCGCTCTACACGCAGATCGTCCGCGGCATTGCCGCCGACAGCGAACTGACGGCGCTCGCCGCACGGGTGCAGAAGGGCCAGCCGCCGGCAAACATCCTGCTGGCCTCCGTTCATTATCTGCTGCTGCGTGGCAGCGAACACCCGCTCCGGACATTCTATCCGAATCTGAACGGCGGCAGACGGATTGAAGGCGAAAATCCATTCCCGGCATTCAAGGATTTCGTGAGCACGCATCTGACGGAGCTGCTCCCGCTCATCGAAGGCGGGGTGACGAACACCAACGAAATCGCCCGCTCCTCGGCCCTGCATGCCGGGTTCCATGCGGTCGCAAGGGAGACCGGCGAACCACTGCACCTGATCGAACTCGGCCCGAGCGCCGGCCTCAATCTGCTGTGGGATCGCTATCACGTACGCTATCGCCGGGGCGAAAGTTTTCTCGACGTCGGACCCGCTAACGCGGCACTGACCATTGAATGCGAGCTTCACGGCGAAAAGGATCCGCCGACCGGAGCGTCACCCTCCATAGCGAGCCGCGTGGGCCTCGAGCGCAACCCGGTCAATCTCTCCGATCCCGCGCAGCGCGATTGGCTGAAGGCGCTGGTTTGGCCCGATCAGCTGGCGCGGTTTGCGCGGCTCGAGAAAGCCATCGAACTCTTTCGCGCCAATCCGGTCGAAATCCGCGCCGGCGACGCACTCGCCCTGCTGCCGGATGCCATCGCGCAAGTGCCGGAAGACGAGCCTCTCTGCGTCTATCACACCTATGTTGTCTACCAGATGAGTGAGGAGCTGCGTGAGGCGCTCGACAATATCCTCGTCATGGCCAGCCTGCGGCGGCCGATCTGGCGCCTGAGCTGCGAAGGAAGTCTCGCGTTCGTCGGCGAAGCCCCGATGCGCCTGCGTCGCTACGTGGGCGGGCAGAAGCGGAGCCGGGAACTGGCTCACTCTCACCCGCATGGCGCCTGGCTCGAGTGGCGGGATTAATTCCGCCGTTGCCCGCGCGTTTCGCTTTGCTATAGTCCGGCCGCTTCGAACAGGTTTTGGGGACAGAGATGGCCAATTCCGCCGGGCAGGACAACAGCTCGGAGTTCATGAAGGAGCATTTGAAAACCTGGACCGGTTTTCTGAAGCTCATCAAATGGATGGTCATCGCCTCCATCATCCTGCTGCTCGTTTTGCTGATTTGGCGCACCCATAACGGCTGACGGCGACGGGGGTTGGGGGGCTGATGAAACTCGCTGTTCTGAAGGAGCGACGGCCCGGCGAGGCGCGTGTGGCCGCGACGCCGGAAACGGTGAAGAAGCTCAAGGGGCTTGGGCTGGACGTCGCTGTGGAAGCGGGTGCCGGGGGAGGCGCGCGCATCTCCGATGCGGATTACACGGCGGCCGGCGCCTCCATTGCTCCCGACGTTTCGAGCGCAGTGCGCGATGCCGATATCGTGCTGAAGGTGCGCGGTCCTTCGGCCGAAGAGATTCAGGGAATGAAGGCGGGCACGGTCTATGTTTCGCTGCTGGCGCCTTATTCCGAGAAGGACGCCATCGGCCAGCTGGCCGCGCGCGGTGTGAATGCCTTTGCCATGGAGTTCATCCCGCGCATCTCGCGCGCGCAGTCCATGGATGTGCTGTCGAGCCAGGGGAACCTCGCCGGCTACAAAGCCGTGATCGATGCGGCCGCGCAGTTTGGCCGCGCTTTCCCGATGATGATGACGGCGGCGGGCACCATCGCGCCGGCCCGTGCTTTCATCATGGGTGTGGGCGTTGCCGGCCTGCAGGCAATTGCGACGGCGCGGCGGCTGGGCGCGATCGTTTCCGCGACCGACGTCAGGCCCGCCACAAAGGAGCAGGTTGAATCGCTTGGCGCCACCTTTGTGGCTGTGATCGACGATGAATTCCGCCAGGCCGAAACCGCCAGCGGCTATGCCAAACCGATGTCGGCGGAATACCAGGCCAAACAGGCGGCACTGGTCGCCGAGCACATCAGGAAACAGGACATCGTCATCACCACTGCGCTCATCCCCGGCCGAAAGGCGCCGGTGCTGGTCACCGAAGAGATGGTGGCGAGCATGCGGCCGGGCTCGGTGATTGTCGATCTGGCGGCAGAGCAGGGCGGCAACTGCCCGCTGACGCAGGCTGATCAGGTGGTGGAGAAGGACGGCGTCACCATCATGGGCTACACCAATCTGCCATCGCGGCTGGCAGTCGATTCATCCAGCCTCTACGCGCGCAACCTGTTCAACTTCGTCTCCCTGATCGTGGACAAGAAAACCGGCGCGCTGGCGCTCAACTGGGAAGACGACATCGTCAAGGGTTCCGGCCTGACGCGCGACGGCCAGGTCGTGCATCCGAGCCTGAAAGGGTGACCGCATGGACCTGATCGATCCGTTCATCTTCCGGCTGTCGATTTTCGTGCTGGCGATTTTCGTTGGCTACTACGTGGTGTGGAGTGTGACGCCCGCGCTGCACACGCCGCTGATGAGCGTCACCAACGCGATTTCCTCGGTCATCGTGGTCGGCGCTTTGATCGCCGTGTCGGTCGTTGCGCTCGGCAGCCATTCCTGGACATCGAAGCTGCTCGGTTTTTTCGCGCTTGTACTCGCCAGCGTGAACATTTTCGGCGGTTTTCTCGTCACTCAGCGCATGCTGGCGATGTACCGGAAAAAAGAGAAGAAGTGACGCCTATGGGCTGGGGGCAGGCGGCGCAATATGGAAGCATGCTGGTTTTTCCGGCGGCGCTTCTCAGCGCCTGCTCCAGCACGAGCCCCGCAGAGCCAGTACCCGCCGCTGAAACGCACATCGTGCAAAAGAACTTTGCGGTGGGCCAACTGAAATCGGCGGCCGTGGGCGAAACAATGATTTCGCTCAAGGACTACTACGAGAAAGAACGGCAAACCGTCTGGTCGGTAGGCGCTCCTGCCACGCTCCGCGTCGGCTTGGGCAGCATGGTGCTGATCCCGGGCGACTATACGGCCATGCGGCGGATCGAGCAGGATGGAGCGAACTACGACGCGGTCGAGATCAAGGTGCATCCACCTGAGCTCACCACGCTGAAGCCGTCGTCCGCTGTCGTGCCGATGACGTTCTTCATCGACGATACGGGGCGGGTCGCGCGGGCCGGAGGCGGGCTCGGCATCACGACGGGCGTGTCCGAGATCGATCCGGCCGATTTCCGCGCCTCACGCGGCGAGAGAACGGACGTTGACGGCAAACGCAGCTACACCAATTTCGAGTTGCTCTATGCCGGCATGGCCACCGGCGCGGTCCACCTCACCTACCGCGAATATGCGCCGAAGGACATGGCGCATCCGTCGCAATTTCAGGATCTCACCTACAACCTGTCCGAAAAATCCATTCGCTTCAAAGATGTCCTGATCGAGGTCGAAAGCGCGGACAATCAGACCATTCGTTTTCGCGTGAAAAGCGTGCCGCAGCAATGGATGAGCGCGCAGCAATGAGAAACCGGAGATACGTCCGTGCAAGCTGATTTCGCTGCCCTCGCCTATCTGGTTTCCGGCGTGCTGTTCATTCTGGCGCTGCGCGGCCTCTCCTCGCCCGAAACATCGCGCACGGGCAACCGCAACGGCATGATCGGCATGGCGCTCGCCATCGCCACGACCTTGTGGGTGCGGCATGTGGTGGATTCGCTCACCTGGGGACTGATTGTCGCGGGGATCGCCATCGGCGGCGGCATCGGCGCGCTGATCGCCCGCCGGATCGCCATGACGGCGATGCCGCAGTTGGTGGCCGCTTTTCATTCGCTGGTCGGTTTGGCGGCTGTATTGGTCGCTGCTGCAGCGTTCTATTCGCCGGACGCGTATGGCATCGGCACGGCCGGCGCGATCCGCACCCAATCGCTGATCGAAATGAGTCTGGGCGTCGCCATTGGCGCCATCACCTTCGCGGGCTCGATCATCGCCTTCGCCAAGCTCAACGGGAATATGAGCGGCAAGCCCATCCTGCTGCCTGCGCGGCATCTGCTGAACCTCGCAATTGCCATCGCCATCGTCGCGCTGATCGTCTGGTTCGTGCTGCACCAGCCGGCGTGGGCATTCTGGGCCGTTGCCGTGCTGTCGTTCGTGTTCGGTCTTACGCTGATTATCCCCATCGGCGGCGCCGATATGCCGGTGGTGATCTCGATGCTGAACTCCTATTCCGGCTGGGCGGCCGCCGGCATCGGCTTCACACTCGAGAACACCGCGCTCATCATTACCGGCGCGCTGGTCGGCTCGTCCGGCGCCATCCTCAGCTACATCATGTGCGCCGGCATGAACCGCAGCTTCATCTCGGTCATTCTTGGCGGTTTCGGCGGCGAGGTTGCAGCGGCGGGCGGCGCTGCGGAAACCCGGCCGGTGAAACAGGGGTCGGCAGAGGACGCCGCCTTCATCATGAAGAATGCCGGTTCGGTCATCATCGTGCCGGGCTACGGCATGGCGGTGGCGCAGGCGCAGCATGCGTTGCGCGAAATGGCGGACAAGCTGAAAGCGGAAGGCGTGAAGGTGTCCTACGCCATTCATCCGGTCGCGGGCCGCATGCCCGGTCACATGAACGTGCTGCTGGCGGAAGCCAATGTGCCGTACGACGAAGTGTTCGAGCTGGAGGACATCAATTCGCAATTCGCGCAGACCGATGTCGCCTATGTCATCGGCGCCAACGACGTCACCAATCCCGCGGCGAAAAGCAATCCGTCGTCGCCGATCTTTGGCATGCCGGTGCTGGATGTGGAGAAGGCCAAAACCGTGCTGTTCGTGAAGCGCGGCATGGGTTCCGGCTATGCCGGCATCGAGAACGAGCTGTTCTTCCGTGACAACACGATGATGCTGTTCGGCGATGCCAAGAAGATGACGGAAGAAATCGTCAAGGCGCTGGGATAGACAGAGCCGCATTCCACGCCGTCCTGCATCGTCCGTCGTTCGCCCAAGCGCGGTTTTGTCCAGGCGGCAGAGAGTCTATCCTGCCGCCATGCCAAGCGAGCACGCACACGACCACGGGCTGTGGACCCACGACCATCATTTTTTAGGCCATACACATGGTTCGGCCGAACGGCGGGCGCGCGCCGCGGCCCTCCTCACCGCTGTATTCATGCTGGTCGAGATTGCCGCCGGGTTATGGTTTGGCTCAATGGCGCTGCTGGCCGACGGCGTGCATATGGCCACCCATGTCGGCGCGCTGGGGCTTGCCGCTGTGGCTTACGCGCTCGCCCGTAGCAATGTGGCGAACGCGCGGTTTACCTTTGGATCCGGCAAGTTCGGCGACCTTGCCGCCTTTACGAGCGCCATCGTGCTCGCCCTGATTGCGGTCGGTGTGGCAGCGGAATCCGTCTGGCGGCTGCTATGGCCCGTGACAATCGATTACACCAGCGCTCTGCCGATCGCGGCGATTGGCTTTTGTGTGAATGTGACAAGCGCGCTGATTCTGAAGAATGGCGGCCATGCGCATCCCGGCCAGGCGCACGACCACAATTTAAGGGCCGCCTACGTTCATGTGCTGGCGGATGCGCTTACCTCTGTTTTCGCTGTTGCGGCGCTGGCGGCCGGATTCCTGTTCGGTCTGCGCTGGCTGGATCCCATGGTCGGCATTGTGGGCGCAATGGTGATCGCCTCCTGGGCTTTTGGACTGATCCGTGACAGCGGTCTGGTGCTGCTCGATGCGGAAGCCGATCCGGCGCGGGCCGCGGCGATCCGCACCATGGTCGAGAATGAGATCGGCGCCAGTGTGGCCGACCTCCACCTGTGGCGCGTCGGGCCAGGCCATCATAGCCTGATCCTCTCGCTGGTGAGCCCGGACGAGATTACCGCCGAGCGCGTGAAGCAGCGTCTGCGCGAGCGCTATCCCGATCTCAGCCACGTGATCGTGGAGGTGGCGGTTTGCGCCGAGTGCCCCGCGCCGTAACGGCGAGACCGCCGCCCGAGGGTTCTGCCGTGCGGGCTGTCGCCGCTACTGCACGATCTGCAGGATCTTGCGCGTGTAGGGCTCGACGAACACGACCTTGTTGCCGGCCACGAAATATTCGTAGTTCCGGACCTCGGGCACTCTTGCCACCATCGCCAGTGGCACAGGAGCCAGCCTGATGCCGTCCGGGATGGTGGCGCCGATTACCAGCGGGATTTGCAAGGTCACCGGCTGCACGTGCTCGGTGACCACGTATTGCTGAATGATCCTGTCGTGTCCCGGCACGATCGTCAGTTTGGTGTCCTGCGCGTGCGCGGCCGTGGCCAGAACGGCCGACGTGACCAGCCAAAAAGACGCCTGCTTCATGAGAATCCCCGTCTCTGCACAAAGCTTCAACGGTCCAGCGGCCGTCCCTGTTCCGCTTTCTGGTGGACGGTGGCGCTTCAGGCCTCGCGTGCAATGAAATCCAACGCCTGGCTGGCGGTGCGCAGGCCGTGGTGCCGCTTGATCGGCGTGTTCAGGTAGCGATTGACGGCGGCGCACATGGCATCCGCCCAGGGCGCATCGGGCGAGGCGGCCAGCTCGTCTTCCAGCGCACACAGCACTTTCACACGATGACAGGCGATGATCGGTTCCGGAACGCCGTGGTCGTAAAGGGCCGCCATTTCGCGGGCAACAAACGATTCACGGTCGTTCACGCGAAAGCGCGCCACATCCTGCCCGGACGTTGCGTATTTGCGGTTGCGGCCCACGAACAGGGCCATCTGCAGCAGCGCGCGCGGCCACAGCTCAGGACTATCCTCGCAGATGTGGCGGCAGGCGTTGGCGAAGGTGAGCGCATGGGTAAAATCGAGCCAGCTGA
>DATIEM010000155.1:0-4166 GCA_035455725.1 Rhizomicrobium sp.
GCTTAAATGGGCGACGATCTGATGGCCGAAAAAGTCGAAATCGACCCATTCGTCCGAGGATCGGCCTTCCCGGCAGCCAAGCAATTGCCCGTAAAACGCGCGCGCCTCGGCGAGATCGCGAACGGGAAAGGCAAGGTGAAAGCGGGGACGGTTTGGCATCACGGCGTTGTTGCGTTTGCGTGTGACAGTGAAGCACCCGCGAGGGTGTTCACCAGTGAAGCACCCGCGAGGGTGTTCATCAAAGAGAAAAGCAGGGTCTGCGGGTAAAGAAAAGTCCATGCGCAAGGGGGTTTATTCCGGTTCGTCGTCGCGGTCGCAGGCCGCATCACGCGCGCTGCTGCGCATCGACGGCAAGCCCGTACCGGTGGCGATCAAGCTCAACCCGCGGGCGCGTCGTCTGATCGTCAAGGTGCATCCTTCGACCGGCGAAGTCAGCGTGGTGGCGCCGACCAGACGCTCCATCGATCACGCCATCGATTTCGCGCGTGGTGAGACGGACTGGATTGCCGAGCGGCTGAAGCAGGTGCCGCCGGCCGTGCCGCTGGGGCTTGGCGCGCGGATTCTCTATCGCGGCGAGGAGCACATCATCCGGCGCGGCGAAGGACGCCGCACCCCGGTGTGGATCGACCACGAGGACGGCAATCGCGTCATCCGCGTTACCGGCCAGAGCGAACATGCGGCGCGGCGCCTGGTGGACTTCCTCAAGCGTGAGGCGAAGCGGGTGCTGGAGCAGCGCGCCTTCTATTATGCAGAGCAGCTTGGCACCGCGCCGAAGCACGTGACGGTGCGCGACACGGCGAGCCGCTGGGGCTCGTGTTCCACGCAGCGGTCGCTGTCGTTCTCGTGGCGGCTGATTCTCGCGCCGCCATTCGTGCTGGATTACGTAGTGGCGCACGAAGTGGCGCACATGCGCGAGATGAATCACGGCCCGCGTTTTTGGCGGTTGGTGGAAGAGCTGATCGGCAATGCCGAGAAGCCGCAAGTCTGGCTGCGCGAAAAGGGCTCGCTGCTGCATCGCTACATGCCGCGCTCTGTACCTGGCGCAACACCGCGGGATTGAACCCCGCGAGATCGACAAAGCGCGGTGCAATTGTGCACCTGTGCGTTGCCCTGCTGCTGCAATTTCGGACGATTATGTTTGTTGCTGCGCGTTAAATTATCATCTGAAAACAACATACGTAATGGAACTGCGCAAAACGCGTGAGCTGCTCGATTGTTCCGACGCTGCTCTTGATCCACAAGAAAAATCTGCTAAGTCATTTCCCACGAGGCGCATGGCTCTCGCCCACTGAGGGATCCCTTTTCCGCGGTGTCGGGAATACGGGATCGGGCGAGCAGAACAAGCGGAAGGCCGCTGTGCTGAACGTCGCGCCGGAAATCGTCAACACGGTCGGCGTACTCGTCGATTCCATGCAAGGGAGTATTCTGCTTTGCAAGACGCGCCCAACGACGCTGTTTTCGCACGTATCGCGCAATCGAAAGCGCAATCCGGTTTTGGTGTCCCCTCGGCCGCCAAGCTGGCAGTTCTGGTGTTTGCCACCGCGGCGACCATTCTGCCGCTGCAGCACCTGAATTTCGGCAAACCCTACAATCCGCGGGACACGAGCGCCCCCGCGCAGCAGCAATCCATTGGCGAGGTGCTGATCTCGCGCGCCGTGTCGATCTTCCAGGACAATTCGACGAACGCGCAGGCCTATCGCGCCGAGCAGGCGATGACCTTCTCGCAGCTGATCCATCGCTGGGATCCGCTCGTTCAGGAAGCCTCGGCCCGCTTCTCGCTGCCGGCCGACTGGATTCGCGCCGTGATGCGCACCGAAAGCGGCGGCCGCACGATGTCATCTGAAACGCAGAAGATCACCTCCAAGGTCGGCGCCATGGGACTGATGCAGGTCATGCCGTCCACCTACAACGACATGCGCCGGCAGTACAGACTGGGTGCCAATCCCTACAATCCGCATGACAACGTGATCGCCGGCGTCGCGTACCTGAGCTGGCTGCATCACAAATACGGCTATCCCGCGATGTTCGCCGCCTACAATGACGGCCCGGGAAATCTTGAAGCGCACCTTCATCACGGCCGTTCGCTGCCGGAGGAGACGCAGAACTATCTCGTCAAGGTGGCCGGTGCTTTCGGACTGAAGACCGCGCCTGTGGTGATGAAGGGCGGACCGCACGGCAAGACGGCGAAATTCACTCAGCCGAATGGCAAGAAGGTCGCCATTGAAGTCGCATCTGTGAAGTCGGTGCGCGCGCCGCTGGCGCATGAGTATCCGCGCCGAGTGCATGCCGTGATCACCATGCACGGCTGGACGCAGGCAGTGACAGAAAGCGTGTCGAAGGTGAAAGCCGCGATCCGGGCGTAACGCCCGGGCGCGGCTCCCGCCGCCTCTTTCAGTAGAAGAACTGCTGCAGCTGGTTTGAGCCGTTCGGCCCGCCGAACGCCCAGCCAATTCGCTTCGACGGATTGATGCGCGGCGGCGGATTCAGCACGGCATCCTTGGGCGGCGCAAAGCCGGTAATCGTCTCGATCAAGTTTCCTTTTTCGTCGTAGACGACGATCGCGCCCCCTTGGCTGCCGTCGCAGTAATCTGGATCGCTCACCAGAAACAGCCCGTTCAAGGGATCGTTGGTCACGCTCGTGCCGCTGTTGAGCTGGTCGGTGTCGGTCGTGCAGGGCAGCTGGACGAAGGTAATGCCCTTCTTCTTGTTCAGATCGTAGAACTCGACCTGCGAGTTCAGTTCGGTTGTGGTCGCCGCAACCCCGGTGTTCGGATCGACAGCGCCGCCGTTCACGGAACCGGCGTGGTGGAAGCCGTTGTTATAGCCGCTGAACTGCGTCACCTTGCCGGTGCTGAGGTCGATCAGCGCATTGATCGGCGGCCGTCCGAACACCGCGCCGCAGTCCGGCGAGGACGCTATCCACGCGAGATTGGCGGCGGTGAACTGTCCCAGTTGCGGCCCATTGCAGACGCCGAAGAGATCCGGGTTGAGGCGAATGACGTTGGAAAACGTGTTCGCCGCAAGGTCCGAAACCACCAGGATCGGCTGCTCCTGCCGCTTCAGGCTGGTCAGCGCGAACAGTGTCGTGGTGCTGGAGGATTGGTCCTCGGCCATCTGCTGCACGATGATGCCGTGCGGAGGTGGGGTCCACTTGCCGGTGAATTTCTTGCCGCTCACCGGATTGAGCAACAGATAGTGCCGCTTGGGAAAGAGCTCGCCATCCGGCACCACCTCGTGGTCGACGAGAGCCACATCTCCGGCGGCAATCCCATATGCCACGTAATCGCTGTCCTGAGTGGTGAGATGCCCGATGGACTTGACGATCTTGCCCTCGTCTGCGTCGAAAATTTCGACCGATGAAGCGGTCGCCAGCACGCCGTCATTGCCCGCCTGGTCGATATCGAAGCCGAAGATTTGGCCGCCGTCGTTGCTGGTCAGCACCTGACCAAGGCCGGCGGGATGGCCTGTCCGGTGCGCGGCCGCCCCCGAAAGCGCGCTGCCGCCGGAGGCCATCAGCAGCGCAATGGTGGTGGCCGAGAGAATGCGTGTTCGTAAATCGCCGCGCTGCGAGATGAACCGATGAGCCACCCTGGCCTCTTTCATGGGACCGCAGGCGAGAGACGGCGGGGGGGCGACTTTATTCCATCGTGCCGCTCTACGCTTTGCTCCACTTGCCGCTGTGGATGTTGAAGGTGACCTTTCCCGCCGCGCGCATCCGCAGCAGCAATTCCTGCAGGGCATCGGTGCTCTTGTTGCTGGGATCGAGCCGCATCTGCAGCGAATAGACGGCGCGCGGCTTGTCCAGCGCGGCCAGCACATCTTCTTCCTTGATCATGCTCGTACTCTTCCAGTTTTCCGCAGCGGAGGGCAACAGCGCCGAGCACGGACCAGAGGAGGCTTGAGACAACCGGCAACTTGCCCACTTGACAGCGGCACGCTGCGTTTGCATATTATCCTCATCTCCGAAATTATGTCTGAAAGGTTGGTGGCCCTGAGCGGCCAGCCAGGCCTTTGCTTTTTCAGCTGAAAAGGAAACTCCCATGCGTGTATCCATTCGCGCGGGGCCGTAAGGCTTCGCCGGTCCCGCGCGTCCGTTCGCCTGCCGTTGCCTTGTCGGAGCAAACTCCGAAACCGGTTTCCGCGGCGAAGCGACCCGCCCCACACCC
>DATIEM010000156.1:0-16411 GCA_035455725.1 Rhizomicrobium sp.
GGACGGGCCTGGCTATCAGGAGAAATACTACTTCACGCCCGGCGATACAGGATTCAAGGTGTGGCAGACGAAGGTCGGTGTGCTCGGCTGCGGCATCTGCTGGGATCAATGGTTTCCGGAGGCCGCGCGCGCCATGGCCCTGATGGGCGCGGAGGTGCTGTTCTACCCTACCGCGATCGGCACCGAACCGCCGCCGGCGCCGCCGGTGGACTCTCGAGACCACTGGCGCCGCGTCATGCAAGGGCATGCCGGCGCCAATTATGTGCCTCTGGTGGCGAGCAATCGCATCGGTATTGAAAAAGGGCAGATTGCCGAGATGACCTTTTACGGCTCGTCCTTCATTGCCGGTCCGATGGGCGCCATCGTCGCCGAGCTTGGCGGCAGCGAGGAAGGCGTCATCACTGCCAGCTTCGATCTCGACGAGATCGCGAAGATGCGCGCAAGTTGGGGCCTGTTCCGTGACCGCCGACCTGATCTTTACGGGCCGCTCCGCGGTCACGACGCCGGCTAGACTACCGCAAGCGAAGCTACTGCCCGCATTGAGGCACGGTGAAGGCGCCGACCTCGGTCTGCCAGCTGCTTGGAGCGCTGACCGGGTAGAACTCCGTCGTGTAGAAGAACTGACAACCCCCAATGGGGTCCACCGCCATGCCGCTGTAATCCCCCCAGCGGTCGGAACTCGTTTGCGAGCCCTTGCCGGCCTTTAAAATCTTTTCGTGTCCGAGCGTTCCCAGTGGATCGGATGGCCTGCGGGTCGCATAGCGGATGCTGGGATACGCGTCGGCGCTCGAGGCCGAATAGCCGAGCGCAATATCGCCTGCCTGATCGATGGCAATGCTGCCCATCCAGCGGTTGAGTCCATCGTTCAGATCTTGCGTGCCCTCCTGAATGAGATTCCAGCCGGTGCCGGTGTTGCGCAGCTCGAACCAGCGGACGGCCGCACCGGGGCTCGCGGTCCCGCCACCGACAGTGAAGTTGCTCACCAATTCCTCTTGCGCGCCGTCGAGCAGTCGATACGCGAAGCGCTGCATCGGCCATTCGCTGACCGCATCCACCACTACGGAGGTATCTTTCTGCGGGATGCAGTCAAAATTGAAGAATCCACACACTGTGTAGGTGAACGGCGCGATATCGAAGGTGTTCACAAGGCTGAATTTGCTTCGCTCCGGGTGATTGAAATTGGCTTTGAGCTGGAAAAGCTCTATGCGGTCCTGGCCGCCGTGGAACTGATCGTCTTTGAAGGTGAAGAAGTAACCGCCTGACGCCGGGGCTGCCGAGCCGCTAACGCTTGCGGGCAGCAGCAGATTGGTCTCGCCGGTAAAGCGGATGCCGATTGCATTTGGGTCGCCCGCCAGCATTTTCGTGCGATCGAAGGCGAAAGCCGAGTAGCTCGACTGGTTTGCAGTGCCCAGATATGCATCCGACCAGGCGCCTATCTTGAAATAATCGGGGAAGTCGATCACGTCGAACAGATAAAGGTAGTAGGCGCCGAGCGGGTCGGAGGTTTGCGATACCGCGATGCAAACGTGATGCGGCGACGCCAGCTGGGTAAACACCCACCGTTGCGCCAGATTATCGAAGACGGCGACCGGGTCACCTACATCCTGGGCGCAGGGGCCGGTACTCCAAAGGGCGCCAAGATCGAACGCAGCCTGCTGCTTGCCGGTCGCCTTGTCGAACACGCCGACTTTGGTGGCGTTCACAATCTGCACGTATTGCCCCACGCCCACATCGCCGTTCGTGTCCGGCGGGCTGCAGCCGCCGCAGCCTTCGGGGTTGCCGATACCGCGGAAGCGAAGATCCTTCGGCGGGGTGGGCGCCGCCTGACCACGAGATCTCAAAACGAGAGGGTCAGTTGGAGGTCTGTTCCGTGTCCATGTACCCCGCCGGCCGTGATCGACCTCGGCGGCAAGCGGATTAATGCGGGCATGCATTTGCCGGGGGAAACTGCTCGAGTTCGGCAGTGTCCGCGCCGGTTTGCTGACGCTAAAGGACAAAGCCTTCATCGGTTCCGGAGGGGCCGCATGGGCGGTCGCTGCTGCGGCAATCATGAGCGCGATAGCGGAAGCGGACGGGCGGAATGGCGATGTCACGTTTGCTTTTCCCCAGCTGGCTCGCAACTCTGCCATCGCGACGCAGTGAGGGCAATCGGCCGCCTTCAAATAAAAGTTCACGTCGCGAGGTTGGCGTGACGAGCAACCTTCGATTGTTCGATTGCAACGGGCTTGCGGTTATGAAACCGGCGCAGTTCTTCCGCTTGGCGTGTGAGGGGTGTGTCTCGCCACCACCTTGAGATGGCCGCCATCGCAGCCGCGCGTACTTTGGCCGACGACGTACACATTCAAATTGACGGTGTGGTCCGGCAGATCGGGCACGTTCGGCACGCGAACCCGCACGCCATACTTGTTCAACTGCTGGTCCGTGGCGAGCACGCGCTTGTAGCCGGGCGAGGCTTCGCTGGGCATCGCCGAAATCGTAAGCACGACCCGAACATCGGCATCGGCATCGCGCTGCTCGATAGGCGCGCAGGCGACGGCGATCTCGTCGCCGGGAGCGACATTCGGAACCACCTCGATGCTCGGCGTAAGTCCGGCCACCGCCGTTGCAGTCGCGGTTGGAATCGGCGCCTGCGCCATTGCGGCTGCACTGAACGAAACAGCGGTGACTACAAAACTGGCGGTCAGAATCTTCTGCATGGGTGGCTCCCGACAACCCAAAAGTGACTCAGTCTATCCCTCTTTTGCCGTGTTCCCAATAGGGCTGTTGCCGGCGTAGCTCCTGCCGGCAGTCAGCAAGCGGCATTTGGACCTAAATCCAAGGATTTGAGGCAGTTTTAAGGCTTCCTGACCGCCAATAGAACTTCCCGCAAGCGGCTAGCGGTTCCGGCTCAAATACCAGAACCGCGTCACCATGCTCACGGCGGCCACGAATAGGCCGAACGCGAGCCCGATCCAGATGCCGAGCCCCTTGAGATGAAAGGGAAAGGCCAAGATCAGCCCAACTGGCGCGCCGGCCAGCCAATAGCTGGCGCCTGCGATCCACATCGGCGCCCGTGCATCCTTGAGGCCGCGCAACGTGAGTGCAGCGATCACCTGGATCCCGTCCACGATCTGGAAGGCGGCTGCTACGTGCAGGAACACCACCGCGATCGCGATCACCTCGTGCGCCGAGGGAGAGTCGGCCAGCCACAGCGACGCGATCTCCCGCGGCCAGGTCCACAGCACGAATGCCATCACGCTCATGAACAGCGCGCCCATGACGATGGCGCTATAGCCGGCGCGCCGCACCGCCTCGTAGTCGCGCGCTCCCGCCGCCAGGCCGACCCGCACTGTTGCGGCCATGGCCACGCCCAGCGGCACCATGAAGGTGAAGGATGGAACCAGCAGCGAGATCTGGTGCGCGGCCACGCTCGCGGTACCGAAGGTGCCCATGATCAGGGTGGCGCAGTTGAACAGCATCGCCTCGAAGATCGTGGTGAGGCCAATGGGAAAGCCCAGGCGGAAGACCTCGCTCAGCTTTTCCCAATCCGGCCGATAGAAGCGCCGGAGGATACGGTACTTTCGCAACGCCGGCGTGAGCCGGATCACCAGCAGCATGGTGAGAAAGCCGAAGGCGAACGAGCACGAACTGGAGATGCCGGAACCCAGCACCCCCAATCTCGGGAATCCGAAATGCCCGAAGATCAGCGCGTAGTCGGCTGTCGCGTTGAACAGGATGGAGGTGGCCATCACGATTAGCGGCGCGGTGGGCCGGCTGAGCGCCGTCGAGTAATTGCGCAGCACCTGATAGCCGAGCGTGAATGGCAACCCGAACGCCAGCGCGCCGACGAAATGGCCGGCGCCCTCCGCCAAATCCGGCTGCTGTCCGAACAGGATCAACAGCGGCTTGGCGAATTGCAGCAGCACGAAGAGCGGCACCGAAACGATGAGCACCGCCCACAAGCCCATCCGCGCAACGGCACGCACACCAACACGGTTGTTCGGCGATGCACCGAGGATGTGCGCCACCATCGGCGATACCGCGGAGGCCGGTCCAAATCCCAACAGCCAGGCGAAGAAAAAGATGGTGTTGCCGAGGGTCGCCGAAGCGAGCGCCTTGGTGCTGTAGTGACCCAGCATGAACATGTCGGTGCCCATGATTGTCATCTGGGCCAACTGGGTGAGCGCGAGCGGGCCCGCGAGCTTCAGGAGCTCGCGCGCTTCCGCCAGCCACGCGTCGATGCCGTGACCGGAGACGCGGCGCCCGGCGTGGGCAATGTCGAATTCCGCAATGTCAGTCATAATACGGGCTTTTCTTTATGGGCCCGAACCCGGAGAGCGCGCGAGAGGTGCAGATATAAAAATCCCCTCGAGAGCTTTGCCGGGCTCGGAGGGGTGAAACCGTTGAACGGATTAGACGAATCTAATGCGCGTTCACCTCGCGAGCCGGTGCGGCCGGCTGCACGCCAGAAGGCGTGAGGCAGGCAACGGCGATGAAAATGCCAATGCAATTCATCAGGAGCGACTCGCTGGTGGTTGACGATGAAGGACAGCTAGGC
This sequence comes from Rhizomicrobium sp., assembly GCA_035455725.1. Classification (GTDB taxonomy): domain Bacteria; phylum Pseudomonadota; class Alphaproteobacteria; order Micropepsales; family Micropepsaceae; genus Rhizomicrobium. Next base: position 4,538 of record DATIEM010000156.1, read on the forward strand.
CTGGCAACTGCTCAAGTCAACACGCGCAGCATGCATGCGTTCCATTCTCCATTCGCGTGGCGTAACGGCAACATGACTCATTTCAAAAGCTGGAACGGATTGGCAGACTCCTTGGCCAGGCAGTACCACGCAGTGGCCGCGATGTGCAGCGCTGCGTAATAGCGGTCGTCAGCCCCGTCTCCGGTTTTGAGCCCGTCCTTGGAGGCGGCATCGATACCGCGGCCGTTTGCGTTTGGCGCCCTCGCCTGACCGGCTTGGATGTCGGAGAGCAGCGCCTGCGCCGCCCCGAAATCCCCACCCATATTCCGAACGGCAAGCGCAAGTGCAGAATGCGCGGTGCCTTCGAACCATGCGCCGCTCCGATCATTCGCTGCGAAACTCAGGCCGCGGAAGGCACCGTTCGTTGCCGACAAGTTCGACAGAGCCCAGTCGATCGAATGCTCGTAGCGCCGGAGACGCAGGCTCAGAAAGCTCCAGGTTTGCACGTCCTCGGGAACTGGATCGAGTTTGTTGATGCCTTGGCCATCGAGGGCGGTCCCAATCCAGAAATAGCCCCGCTTTGTGTCCCACATCGCAGCAATCATCTTCAGTGCGTGATCGGCCCGGCGATTCCATGCGCCATCGCCGGTGAGGCGCGCCAGTATTGTGAACAGCGCATACAGGTCTACGTTGTGCTCGGTGGATTTGTACCGGACCTTTGCGCCGGTGGCCTCCAAGCCTCCGGTGTAGCCGCCGATGCCCCTCGGATCGTAAAAATTCCGCTGAACGAAATTGCCGAGCGCGAGCGCGGCCTTCAGGTATTTCGGATCGCTGGTTGCGCGGTAGAGTTGCGCGAACGCCATCCCGGTCCAGGCGAGGTTGCCGGTATGGCTCGCCGCGTTGGCGATATTCAACGTGCCGCTCGCGACAACCAAAGATCTGGCGTGATAGGCATCGCGCACCCCGCCATCGTGCGTCCGGTCGTGCGCCTGCAGGTAGAGCAAGCTGTCGCCCAGCACGCGCGCCCGCCCAATGTCATCGGGATTTCCGCGCGCCAGCAGCGCAATGATCATCACATCGTCATCGTAGGTATAGCTGACGTCGCCGTTGGAAAACGTGGCCGTCGGCACGTAGCTCTGTGGCAGCCGCAGATCCGTTCCTTGAGCGTACTCGTCCATTTGTTCGTAGAGGAATGCGTAAGCATTGGCGAGCGAGTCGCGCGGCTGCGCGGTCGCCGGCCTGTCGGCCAAAGGCAGCAGCAGATAAGCAACAGTCGCTGCGGCCAAAAGAAAATGGATTGGTATGTAGGTCATCTTCAGATTGGTATGGCCGAGGCGCAACTGTGCTCCTACAGTTTCGGAAACGCTATCTGAGGCCGGCGCGACAAGGCGAGGCGGCGCGCCGGGCATTGCAACCTACGGCGGGACGGGCCATTCGCTTTAGCAAGGAGATTCAGATGCACAATATCGTGGGCGGCAGGTTCGGATTCGCAGGCAGAAAACGGACGGAGCAGGGATGACCCTCAACATCGCGCATCGCGGCGGCGCGGCACTCTATCCGGAAAATACGCTGGCTGCCTTCCGCAACGCGGTGGCGCTCGGCTGCGATGGCGCGGAACTGGACGTGCAGCTGTCGCGCGACGGAGAAGTCGTGGTGTTCCACGATTTTCGGCTGAAGCCGGAACTCTGCCGCGACGAGAACGGCAAGTGGCTGCAACAACCTACGCCACGCATCAAGGATCTGACCTTTGCGGAATTACGGCGGTTCGATATCGGACGTGCCGATCCGGCAAGCGGGTATGCGCGTGCGCATGCCGTCCTAGAGCCCTCGGATGGCGAACGTCTGCCCTCGTTGCGGGAGGTGGTGGAGATTGCGAAAACGGCCGCGAAGCCATTTCGCCTCTTCGTGGAACTGAAGACCTCGTTTGCAGATCGCTCCCTCTCAGCCGATCCCAGGCACTTGGCCGAAGCGACGCTCGCGGTGTTGCGCGCGCAAGACTATTTATCCGGCAGCGTTTTCGTGGGATTTGACTGGCCGGGGCTGCTGCATGCCAAGGAGCTCACGCCGGACGTCGAATGCTGGTTCACCACCCATCCGCAAACTTGGTTTGCGGATTCGCCGCCGCCACCGCGAGATAATCCGCCGTCCGACGTCGCTTTACAGGTGCTCCGACACTGGGCGCGCACCGGCACCTCGCCTTGGGCGAGCGGCCATGACGCGGTGAGACACGGCGGATCGATCTTGCGCGCCATCGAGGCCGCGGGTGGGAAGGGATGGTTCCCGATGTACCGCGATGCCACTCCTGAGGCTGTTGCAGAGGCACACGCACTTGGGCTGATGGTGGGCGCCTGGACGGTGGACGATCCCACCGAGATGCGGCGCCTCTGCGCGCTCGGGGTGGACGCCATCTGCACCGACAGGCCCGAGCTATTGGCGGAGGTGCTGAACTACGACGTCTCTGCCCCATCGAAAGAGCAAGCGTAACGGCGGCAGGCTAGGCCGCGAGCGCCAGACCTTCTTCCCGCAGCGCGCGCTGGACGGCGGGCCGCTTCGACATGCGCGAGTAGAATCTTTCCAGGTTGGTGTAGCGCTTCAGATTCAGATTCATCTTTTTCGCCCAGGTCAGCATGACAAAGAAGTAGGCGTCGGCCACCGTCATGCGCTCACCCATGAGAAACGGCTGGTCATCCAGCTGCATCGAGGCGTAGGCGAACCTCTTCACCAGCTTCTCCCTGGCTTTTCGCTTCTCCTCGAAGCTGCCTCCCTGGAAAAGCGGCGCAAAGCTTTTGTGTAGTTCGCTGGAGATAAAGCCCAGCCATTCCTCCAGCCGGTAATGTTCGAGCGTGCCTGGCTCCGGCGTGAACAGCGTCTTTCCAGTGCGATCGGCCAGATAACTCAGCACGGCTATGTTTTCGGTGAGCGTATGGCCGTCGTCCAGCTGGATGGTGGGCACATATCCCTTCGGGTTGATGTTGTAATAGTCTTGGCCGTTCTCGGTGCGGTGCGATTGGAGATCGACCTTCTCGAGCTGCAGTCCCAGATCGGCTTCATCCGCAACTATGTGCGCGGCCAGCGAACAGGCGCCGGGAGAATAATAGAGTTTCATGGCAACGCTCCTTGCCCGGCCCAATGGTAGAACGCCTGAAGAGGCAAGCGCGTTGCGCGCTAAGCGATGCCTTCGAACAAAGCTGTGGAAAGGTAGCGCTCCGCGAAAGACGGGATGATCGTAACGACCGTCTTGCCTGCCATTTCGGGACGAACGCCCACCTTGAGCGCCCCCGCGATCGCCGCGCCAGAGGAGATACCCACCGGAACGCCTTCGAGCCGTGCCACCTTGCGCGCTGTTTCGAAAGCCGCAGCGGCGGGAATTGTGATCACTTCATCAATTACGCTGCGATCCAGTATCGCGGGAATAAACCCTGCGCCAATGCCCTGAATGGGATGGGGTCCCGGTTGCCCGCCTGACAGCACAGCGGAATCTTCGGGTTCCAGGGCGATGAGCCGCACGCTCGGCTTGCGCGCCTTCAGCACTTGGCCAACACCGGTGATGGTGCCGCCTGTTCCGACCCCAGAGATCACCACATCCACCTTGCCATCCGTGTCGCGCCAGATTTCTTCCGCGGTGGTGCGGCGGTGGATGTCTGGGTTCGCCGGGTTTTCGAATTGCTGCGGCATCACTGCGTGCGGCGTGGCCGCGATGATTTCGTGCGCGCGGGCGATGGCGCCACGCATCCCTTTGGCCGCTTCCGTCAGCACCAGCTCAGCGCCCATGAGGGCGAGCATTTTTCGCCGTTCGATGGAAACAGATTCTGGCATTGTAACGATGAGGCGGTAGCCTTTGGCCGCGGCAACAAAGGCAAGTGCAATGCCGGTATTGCCGCTGGTGGGTTCGACCAGCACGCTCTTTCCCTGAGCTATAATGCCTTTTTCTTCCATCGCCTCGATCATCGAGACGCCGATCCGGTCCTTCACGCTGCCGATGGGATTAAAGAACTCCAGCTTGAGCAGAATGTCGGCGCTGACCCTTGCGTCCTTCGCCAATCGGTTAAGGCGTACCAGCGGCGTGTCGCCGATCGTCTCGGTGATGTCGTTATAGATTCGTCCCCGCCCGGGTCGGACTTGTTTTGGCATGTGCCCCTCGTTAGTGCCCCGTTGAGCCGAAGCCGCCCGCGGCCCTTTGCGTTTCGTCCAGATGCTCCAGTTCCTGCAGCGTGGCATGCTCGTAGCGCGCGATAACCATTTGCGCGATCTTCATCCCGCGGGCAATGCGGAACGGCGATTCGCCCAAATTGACAACGACAACCTTGATCTCTCCGCGATAGTCGCTGTCGATGGTGCCCGGGGTGTTCAGCAGCGTGATGCCGTGATTGAGCGCCAGCCCTGAACGCGGCCGGATTTGCGCTTCGTGTCCCTCTGGCAAGGCGATGGCAATTCCTGTCGGCACTGCGACCCGCGCGCCGGGTTTCAGCTCCACGTCGCTGTCGATCGCCGCGAGCAAATCCATTCCCGCCGAACCTGACGTGGCATAACTCGGCAGCCGCAGCTCCCGCGCATGCGGCAGCCGTTGGACGGCAATTCTCACGCTGCCTTTCCCAGGGCTGTGGCGATGCGGCCAACAAGGCGGCGGCCCACGTCCGCTTTGCTCATGCGTGGCCACTCTTCCACGCCGGAAGGCGTCATGAGATGCACCGCGTTCGAATCGCCCCCCATTATGTCGGTGCCTGACGAGACATCGTTTGCCACGATCCAGTCGCAGCCTTTTTTCGCGCGCTTTGCCTCTGCGTTTGGCACCAAATTCTCCGTTTCGGCCGCGAAGCCGATAACTAGGGCAGGGCGGTTCGCAGCGTTGGCGATGCTCGACAGGATGTCGGGATTGGCCGTGAGGCGGATGTCCGGCACGCTCCCGCCATCGCGCTTTTTCAATTTGCTGTTGAACATCTTGTCCGGCCGCCAGTCGGAAACGGCGGCGGTGAACACCGCAACATCGACAGGCAGCGCGGACTCGCATGCCGCAAGCATCTCACAGGCTGTCTGTACCTTCACCAGCTTCACACGTTGCGGCGCGGTGATTTCCACCGGGCCGGAAACCAGCGTCGTCTCTGCGCCCGCTTCGGCCAGGGCGCCGGCAATCGCGTAACCCTGCTTCCCCGACGAGCGGTTGGCGATAAAGCGCACCGGATCGAGCGGCTCCTGCGTGGGTCCCGCCGTGACGAGGGCCCTAACACCCGCCAAAGGGCGCAAAGGGCTCTCCGCCAGCGCGGCTTCGATCGCGGCGAGGATTTCCTCCGGCTCGGCCATGCGGCCCGCGCCGAATTCACCGCATGCCATGTCGCCATCATTGGGGCCGACGAACAGCACGCCATCGTTTTTCAGTGTCGCGAGATTGCGTCGGGTTGAGGGGTGATTCCACATGCGCACATTCATGGCCGGTGCCATCAGCACGCGCTTGTCGGTGGCAAGCAGCGCGGTTGAGGCCAGATCGCTGGCATGCCCATGAGCAAGCTTTGCCGTGAGGTCTGCTGTCGCCGGTGCGACGACGACCAGATCGGCGGAGCGGGAGAGCTGAATGTGTCCCATTTCCGCTTCGTTCGTCAGGCTGAAGAGATCCTGAAACGCCTGCTCCCCAGTCAGGGCAGAAACGGAAAGTGGCGTGACGAATTGAGCCCCGGCGGTTGTGAGAATGGCGCGCACGATAAAGCCACGCTCCTTCAGGCGTCGTATCAGTTCCAGCGATTTGTATGCGGCAATACCGCCGCCGATGATGAGCAGGACACGTCGCGCAGTCATTCGTGAATTCCGGCCGGGCGGGAGAAGATATAGGATAGATTATTACCGGAAGGTAGGTCCGGCGGGCCGGGAGGATCGGTGTTGAATATCCAGACGAGGGCGCCTCTGCCGGCGCGTGATTGAAGTCCCATGATCGGCAATCTTGTAGGGATCGCCCGAGCGCCCGAACTCGGCGCACTGTTGGAAGAGATGACCTTGGCCTCGATTTCGGTCGAGCGCGGACTGGCGGGCGACGCACGCGGCACCAAACCTGGCCGTCAGGTGACGGTGCTGTTTCGCGAGGGGTGGGAAGACGCCTGCCGCGATCTGGGCATCGAGCTGCCGTGGGTGACACGCCGCGCCAACCTGCTGCTCGCCAATATGGAGCGGCCGCAGGAGGCCGGCGGCCTCTTGCGTATCGGCGAGGTGGAATTGCAGATCACGATGGAAACGCGTCCTTGCCACCTCATGGAGCGAGCGCGCGAGGGATTGCGCGCGGCGCTGCGCCCCGAATGGCGCGGCGGAGTCTGTTGCGCGGTGCGCCGCGGGGGTGACATAAGGCTTGGCGACGGAGCCGAATACCTGCCGAGATAATTATATCTGACCGGGAGGGAATTGTCGTTCTTGCGCACCGACAGAACGCGTGCACATTTACGAGAAGCAACCCAACGAGCCCGCCCATGCCGCTCGATCCGCTGCTCAAAGCTTTCCTTGACCAGCTGGAAGCGCAGCCCCAGCCAAAGCTGTGGGAAATGGATCCGCCGGCGGCGCGGGAAATGTTCGAAGCGCTGATGCAGGCTGTCGGACCCAAGGACGTGCCGATTGGGAGGGTGAGCGATTTCACCATTCCCGGCTCGGGCGGCGACATTCCGGCGCGCAGCTATACGCCAGTGGCAGCGGGCAGTGAGGCCCAACCGACACTGGTCTTCTTCCATGGGGGCGGCTTCGTAATAGGCAGCATTGAGACACATGATGGGCTCTGCCGGATGCTTGCCGATTTCTCTGCCTGCCGGGTGATTTCAGTAGCTTATCGGCTCGCGCCTGAGCATCGCTTCCCCACAGCGGTGGATGATGCGTTCGCGGCGGTACGGTGGATCGAAAGCAATGCGGCCTCGCTCGGTGTGGATGCCAACCGGCTGGCGGTCGGCGGCGATTCGGCGGGTGCCACCCTCGCCGCAGCGGTCTGTCAGCTCGCCCGCGATGCCGGCGGGCCGGTCCTTGCGTTCCAGGCGCTGCTTTTTCCGGCCACGCAGGTCGACGCGACGACAAATTCGCGCAGGGAACTCGCCCACGATTTTTTTCTGGATGCGCGGATTCTTGCATGGTTTTTCGGGCATTACTTCGGACCGGACGGGAACCGCGCCGATCCGAGAGCATCGCCGCTGCTGGCCGGGAATCTCGCGGGGCTTCCCCCGGCCTATATAATGGTGGGCGGCTATGATCCGCTGCACGATGAAGGGGTCGCTTACGCAGAGAAATTGCGCGCAGCGGGTCTCAAGGTTACTCTGGATGATTATCCAGACCTGACGCATGACTTTATCTATCTTCAGGCCGTGTTGCCGCAGGCCGCTGCTGCCCTGCGCAAGGTCGCGGGCGTGATGAAAGATGCTTTGGCCCCGTGAGGTATTCGAAACGCCGAAAAACCGCTTGTTCTCTGAACAAATCATGGCTTACACCCCCCGCAGCGGGCGCACTTCTTTTGCCTGTAAAGCTTCGCACTCTGGAGCCGCAACTTCGTCCGGCCGGCACGGTTTCAGAGTAAGGGTGTGGAATGAATCAGCTTCTCATCGAATACCTGCCGATCCTGATCTTCATCGGCATCGCGGGCGCGCTCAGCCTCGTATTCCTGCTGGTGCCATTCGTAATTGCACCGTCCAAACCCGATCCGGAGAAGCTTTCCGCCTATGAATGCGGGTTCAATGCCTTCGGCGATTCGCGCATGAAATTCGACGTGCGGTTTTATCTGGTGACGCTGCTCTTTATTATCTTCGATCTCGAGGTGGCATTCCTGTTTCCCTGGGCGATCACGCTTGGCAAAACCGGTCTTTATGCCTTCTGGTCGATGATGGTTTTCCTCGGCGTTCTGACGATCGGATTCATTTACGAATGGCGGAAGGGAGCCCTCGAATGGGAGTGATCCCGGGCGGGATGGCGGCGCGCGTCGGAGTCGAGGGCGGGGCGCCGCTCACCGACAACGATCCCTATTTCCGCGAAGTGCAGGCCGCGATGCAGGACAAGGGTTTTCTGGTGGCCAGCGCCGATGCGCTGATCAACTGGGCGCGCACCGGCTCGCTGATGTGGATGACCTTCGGACTGGCCTGCTGCGCGGTGGAGATGATGCAGGCGTCCATGCCGCGCTACGATCTCGAGCGTTTCGGCTTCGCGCCGCGCGGTTCGCCACGTCAGTCCGATGTGATGATTGTGGCGGGCACGCTGTGCAACAAAATGGCGCCGGCGTTGCGGAAGGTTTACGACCAGATGCCCGAGCCGCGTTACGTCATCAGCATGGGCTCCTGCGCCAATGGCGGCGGCTACTACCATTACTCTTATTCTGTGGTGCGCGGATGCGACCGCATCGTGCCGGTGGACATTTACGTGCCCGGCTGCCCGCCGACCGCTGAAGCCTTGGTTTATGGCATCCTGCTGTTGCAGCGGAAAATCCGCCGCACCGGCACCATCGAGCGCTGAACGCCCCACATGAGCCTCGATCTCACCGCTCTCGGCAACCATGTCGCGCAGGCGCTCTCCGGAGCGGTGCTGGAGCAGAACGTTCATTGTGGCGAACTGACGCTCATGGTTTCCGGCGATGCCCTGTCGCGCGTAGTGGAATTTCTGCGCGACGATTCGGAATGCGAATTCAAGCTGTTGTTGGATATCTGCGGCGTCGACTGGCCGAAGCGCGAGAAGCGCTTTGACGTCGTGTATCATTTTCTTTCGCTGTCCAAGAACCAGCGTGTCCGATTGAAAATCCAAACGGATGAACAAACGCCGGTGCCGTCGATCGCGCATATCCATCCCGGCGCCAACTGGTTCGAACGCGAGACCTTTGACATGTACGGGGTCGTCTTTTCGGAGCATCCTGACCTGCGCCGCATCCTCACCGACTACGGGTTTGAGGGTTATCCGCTGCGCAAGGATTTCCCGCTCACCGGCTTTGTCGAGCTGCGCTACGACGATGACCAGAAGCGAGTGGTGTATCAGCCGGTGCAGCTTGTGCAGGAATTCCGCGAATTCGATTTCGCGAGCCCCTGGGAAGGCGCTGGCAGCGTGTTGTTCGGCGACGAGAAAGCGACCAAGACATGAGCGACGCTCCCGCCGGCGCGCCGGTCACCGACAACACCATCACGCTCAACTTCGGCCCGCAGCATCCGGCCGCGCACGGCGTGTTGCGCATGGTGCTGGACCTCGATGGCGAAGTGGTCACCCGCGTCGATCCGCACATTGGGCTACTGCATCGCGGCACCGAGAAGCTCATCGAATACAAAACCTATATGCAGGCGCTGCCGTACTTCGACCGGCTGGACTACGTGGCGCCGATGAATCAGGAGCACGCGTTTTCACTGGCTGCCGAGAAGCTGCTCGGTCTCGAAGTGCCGAAGCGCGGGCAGTACATCCGGGTGCTCTATTCTGAGATCGGCCGCATCCTCAATCACCTGTTGCAGGTGACAACGCAGGCGCTGGATGTCGGCGCGCTCACGCCTCCGCTGTGGGGCTTCGAGGAGCGCGAGAAGCTGATGATCTTCTACGAGCGCGCGTCCGGCGCCCGCCTGCACGCCAACTATTTCCGCACCGGCGGCGTGCACCAGGATTGTCCGCCAGAGCTGCTGGAAGACATCTACGCCTGGACCGGCACCTTTCCGAAGGTGCTGGACGATCTCGAAACGCTGCTCACCGAGAATCGCATTTTCAAGCAGCGCAACGTGGATATCGGCAAAATCGATCGCGCCGATGCGGAAGCTTGGGGCATGAGCGGTCCGATGCTGCGCTCCACCGGCGTGGCATGGGATCTGCGTCGCGCGCAGCCTTACGAGTGCTACAATGATCTCGAATTCCAAATTCCCGTCGGCAAGAACGGCGACAATTACGACCGCTATCTGATTCGCGTGGAAGAGATGCGACAGGCCACCAAGATCATGCGCCAGTGTATCGAGCGCATGCCGGATGGTCCGGTCATGTCGGACGACAAGAAGGTGACGCCGCCCAAGCGCGCGGACATGAAGCGCTCGATGGAAGGCCTGATTCACCACTTCAAGCTGTTCACCGAAGGCTACCGCGTGCCGGAAGGCGAGGTGTACGCCGCGGTGGAAGCGCCGAAGGGCGAGTTCGGCGTCTATCTGGTGTCGGAAGGCGAGAACAAGCCGTACCGCTGCAAGATCCGCGCGCCGTCCTTCGCGCATCTGCAGGCGATGGATTACATGTGCAAGGGCCACATGCTGGCCGATGTGTCTGCCGTGCTCGGCTCCCTCGATATCGTGTTCGGAGAGATCGATCGGTGAGCTTCCGCCGCCTTGCGCCCGCCGATCAGCAGCCTGCGAGCTTCGCGTTCTCGGAGGAGAATAAGAAGCTGGTGGATCAGTGGATCGCGAAATATCCGGAAGGCCGTCAGCGCAGCGCGGTGATTGCTGCGCTGTGGATCGGGCAGGAGCAGGAAGGCTGGGTCACCAAGTCGATGATCGAGGAGGTGGCGCGCATCCTCGACATGGCGGTGATGCGCGTGCTGGAGATCGCTACCTTCTACACGATGTTCAACCTCGTGCCGGTGGGGCAGTACCTGGTGCAGGTGTGCACGACGACACCGTGCTGGCTGCGCGGTTCGGACGACGTGGTGGCCGCGTGCAGGAAGCACATCGCGCCCAATCCCGGCGTCATTTCCGCCGACGGCAAGTTCTCGTGGATGGAAGTGGAATGCCTCGGCGCCTGCGTGAACGCGCCGGTGTTCCAGATCGGCAAGGATTACTACGAAGATTTGGACGGCCCAACGACGGAACGCATTCTGGAAGCGCTGCGGCGCAGTGAGAGCGTGACGCCAGGCCCACAGAATGGGCGCGACTCTTCAGAGCCGGAAGGCGGCGCGCTCACTTTGACCGATCCCAAATTGTACGACGGCGGCTACGCCCGCGAAGCCATGCATTCCTCAGGTAGCGATGCGACGGATTCGGAGGGCAAGAAACCGACGCAAGGCGCTTCCGATCGCGAGGCGCCGACGCAAAAACCACCCGGAGCCGCGACCTGATGCTCGCCGATCGCGATCGCATTTTCACCAACCTCTACGGCTTCCACAGTCCGTGGCTTGAGGGCGCGCGCAAGCGCGGCGCGTGGGACGGCACCAAGCGAATCCTCGAACGCGGCCTAGACGCCATCGTCGCGGAGGTGAAGAAGTCCGGCCTGCGCGGGCGGGGCGGCGCCGGATTCCCTACGGGCCTCAAATGGTCCTTCATGCCGAAAGAGGTGAAGGAGCGGCCGCACTACCTGGTCGTCAACGCCGATGAATCCGAGCCCGGCACCTGCAAGGATCGGGACATCATGCGGCACGATCCGCATCTGCTGATCGAAGGGTGCCTGGTCGCCTCCTTCGCGATGCGCGCGCATGCCTGTTACGTCTACATTCGCGGCGAATTCATCCGTGAGCGCGAGGCGCTGCAGCGCGCGGTGGACGAAGCCTACGAAGCCAAGCTGATCGGCAAGGACAACATCCACGGCTGGCCGTTCGATCTCTATGTGCATCACGGCGCCGGCGCTTACATCTGCGGCGAGGAAACCGCGTTGCTCGAAAGCCTGGAAGGCAAGAAGGGCCAGCCGCGCCTGAAGCCGCCGTTCCCCGCCAATGCCGGCGTGTATGGCTGCCCGACTACGGTCAACAATGTCGAAACCATCGCCATGGTGCCCGACATCATGCGCCGCGGCGCCGACTGGTTCGCAGGCATCGGCAAGCCCAACAACACCGGCACCAAGCTCTTCTGCATTTCCGGCCATGTGAACAAGCCGTGCAATGTGGAAGAGGCGATGAGCATTCCCTTGCGCGAGCTGATCGAAACCCACGCCGGCGGCGTGCGCGGCGGCTGGGACAATCTGCTCGGCGTCATTCCCGGCGGGTCGTCCATGCCGGTGCTGTCGAAGGAAATCTCCGAC
>DATIEM010000157.1:0-7117 GCA_035455725.1 Rhizomicrobium sp.
AGGGTTGCCTCTCGCCGGACCGCTTCAAAATGGCCCAGGGCCATTTGTGGCTGCTTGAGTTGTTGAAGCGCCAGCCAACCGGCCATGAACTCCGCTTCGACGTAGTCGGCACCGGATTGCAAACCGCTGTTCGAGACAAGCTGATAGGCAAAGCCGTAATTCCCGTCTGCAACGGCCTCGCGCGCAGCGATCCTGATTTTCGGCCACAGCCGCTCGCGGTCCAGCAGCGGGCTGCTGGAAAGCGCCGCGCGCCACAAATAGCGCCGTGCGTCGTCGCGCCTGTGCTCCTTCTCCAGCTGCTGGGAGACGATCATCAGCAGCCGTGGATCGTCCCGCAGCGTGGGCTGCACACCCGACAGCAGACGATGGAGTTTGCTGTCCGGTTGGAGCAACGTTCGCGCGTTCAGCACAAGTTGCGGCGGTGCCTTCACCCGCGACAGCTGACGGCGAACAGCGGCGATATTCTCCTGAAGCACCAGCCGGGTGAGGCGCTGCTGCTGCAGCCGCGTGTCGAACAGCTTTCCGTGTCGGGCCAAAATCCTTTTTTCGCTTGTGGGATCGAAGGCATTCTCGAGCCAGGCCCGGCGAATCCTGGCCTCTCCCATTGCGGATCGGCCAATTGCAATTTCCGCTTCACCGAGCCTGATTTGACCATAACCGGAAATCGGCTGCCGTTTCGCGAACCAGCCGACGACAAAATTGGCATCGGCATTGCTTGGGAGCGCGTACTCAGCCCGCACCAGCAAGGCGGCACGGCGCGGCCAACCGGGATTCGCCGTGAGAAATGCATTCACCTCGGCGAAATCGGGCGTGCTGCGCGGATCGAGCAGATAGCGCCACTCGATCAGCTTTCTGGCGAGTGGATGTGCGAGACTGCCAGCGAGGGCGCGAGAGGTTGCCCAATCGTGCCGTGAGGCCGCGTCGAATGCGGCCTCGAAACTCGCCTGCTCTGCCGCTGTGAGAACACTTGCTCCCGTCGACCGTATCGGCGGTTCGCTGAGCCCGGTGTCAGCGGAGACTTCCGCATGACCGGCGCGCGATTGGGAAGGATCGGCAACAGCGTGGTGCGCGAAATGCGGTATTGCCCGCGACACGACAGGGGCCGAGCCGTTTGTCGCAGAAAAAAACGCGACAAGTAGCGCGATCGCGAGGGATCGCGCTTGCGTGCGCGTCGAGCAACAGCCTTGGCTCATTCCCGGCCCAGCTCTCAATTGTCGTGGCGAACGCGCGTCTCGGAGGATCGGACGCGCACGCCCCAAACCGCTGCCTTTGTTTCAAACAGCGATCATCCTGACAATTAGATTTGATGTGTTTTGAAGAGCCCGCGGTAACAATCCTGCGCAAGCGGCAACAGGCCGGAGATAACGCCCACACTTTGTCGGGGAGGAACCTGCTGGTGCCCAGAAGAGGACTCGAACCTCCACGCCTTGCAGCGCTAGTACCTGAAACTAGTGCGTCTACCAATTCCGCCATCTGGGCACGGGCCGCTTCATTAGGAGCGGGGGGTGAGCAAGTCAACGCGGGCACCGTGATTGGGCCATAACCGGGGCCATTTCCGCGGGTTGACATTCGGGGCTTGCTGACTAGGTTACGCCGCTTTCCGGAACACCCGAGGACTTTTTATGGCCAAGCCGACCACCGCCAAGATCCGGCTCAACAGCTCCGGCGACACGGGCTTCTTCTATGTCACCAAGAAGAACACCCGCACCATGACCGAAAAGTTCTCCGTCAAGAAGTACGATCCGGTGCTGCGCAAGCACGTGGAATTCAAGGAAGGCAAGATCAAATAGGCTTGCCTTGACCTTCTGACGACAAAAGACGCCCCGCCCGCGCGGGGCTTTTTGTTTTCCTACGCCGCGTTGGCGCGCTCCACGCCGGCAAGGAAATCGCCCACATATTGCAGCAGCAGCGGCACCAGCCCTCTGGCCAGATCGTGACCCATGCCGGGCACGATCACCAGCTCGGCGCCGGGAATGGAGGCGGCCGTGTCCCTGCCGCAGGCGACGGGCACCAGCGGATCGTCTGCGCCGTGAATGATGAGTGCCGGCGCGCGCACGGTCTTCAGCATCGCGTTGCGGGGTTCGCTGGCGAGAACGGCCACCAGCTGGCGGGCCGGCGCGACGGGATCGTAAGGCGCGCGATCGACTTCCCGCTCCACCAGTTGCGCCATTTCCTCTTCGCTCGGCCGGAAGCCGGGACTGCCGATCGCCGCCCAGATTCTGCGCCCCTGCGCCATGCGGTCCTCCCGGCTGTCGCTGGCCGGCGGCATGGTGAGGACCGCCATCACCTCGGGCCTGCCCTGCGGCAGGTCGCGACGTCCGGTGGTCGACATCATCGAGACAAGGCTCCGCGTGCGCGCGGGGTATTTCGCCGCCACGATCTGCGCGATCATGCCGCCCATCGAGGCACCCACGATGTGGGCGCTATCGATCCCCAGCGCATCGAGCAGGCCCACGGCATCTGCCGCCATATCGTCGAGTGTGTAGGGAGCCCCGAATTTGTGGCCCATCATGGCCTTCATCATGGCCTCGCCCACGTTCGGCACGCCAAGTTGCGACAGGTGGGTGGAAAGCCCGGCGTCCCGGTTGTCGAAGCGAATGACGCGGAAGCCGCGCGCCGCCAGCCCTTCGCAGAAGGCCACCGGCCACATGGTGAGCTGCGCGGCGTAGCCCATGATCAACAGCACCGCGGGATCCGCCGTCCGCCCGAAGCTCTCGTATTCGATATCGATCCCGTTGGAGTGCACTTGCGGCATGAACAAGCCCTTGCGATGGTTTTCGTCGCAGCCATTCTAGCATTGGGCCTTGCGGCCGCGGCAAGCGGTTCGCGCCATCATGAAACGCGACCTCAAGCGCCTTGCCGAGGAACAGTTCGACCTGCTGGTTATTGGAGGCGGGATCACCGGCATCTGCGTCGCCCGCGACGCGGCGCTGCGCGGACTGAACGTCGCGCTGATCGAGGAAAACGATTTTGCGCACGCTACCAGCGCGCACAATTCGCGGCTCATCCATGGTGGACTGCGCTACCTGCGCAATTTCGAATTCGGACTAGTGCGCGAGTCGCTGCGCGAGCGGCGGATCTGGCTGCGCATCGCGCCGGATTACGTGCATCCCCTGCCCTTCCTGCTGCCGCTTTACAAAACGGGATGGAAAGCGCGCGCCATGCTTTCCGCCGGCCTCTTCCTTTACGATCTGCTCGCCTTCGATCGCGGCCGGCTGGATGACCCGGCGCAGCGGCTTGCGGGCCATCGCTGGCTGGACCCCAAGGCTGCGCTGGAGAACGAACCTGTGCTCGAAGGCGACGGCTTCGACGGCGCGTTCGAATATTACGACGCGCAGATGCCTTCGCCGGAACGATTGGCGCTCGCCTGCGCCATGGATGCGGCGACGAACGGCGCGGTTCTCGCCAACCATCTGTGTGCGGATGGTTTGCTGTTGCGGGACGGCCGCGCCGAAGGCGCACGCGCGGCCGATGCTTTGGGCGATGCCCAGTTTGACGTTCGCGCCAAGATGACCCTGATCGCGGCCGGCCCCTGGGCGGATCTGTTCCTCGCCTCCGTGCTCGGAAAGCCGGCCTCTCACCGCCTGATGCGCTCCAAGGGAATCCACCTGGTTGTCCCTGCCATGACGCGGAGTTACGCACTCACCGTGGCCGCGAATGGCGGCCATTTTTTCGTGCTGCCCTGGCTCGGGCATTCTCTCATCGGCACCACGGACGCACCCTTTGAAGGAGCGCCCGACGACGTTGCGGTAACCGATGCCGACGTCGGCGGACTGCTCGACATCGTGAACGCGAACCTGCCCTCAGTGCGACTAAGGCGCCAAGACGTGCGGCATTCCTATGCCGGCCTGCGGCCGCTGCTGGCCGACGGCGGCAGCAGCACCTATGTCGCAAGCCGCCGCGCCGAGCTGATCGATCACGGCAGGGACGACGGCGTGAGCGGCCTGTTTTCTGCCATCGGCGGAAAATGGACCACCTCGCGCCATCTGGCGGAGCAGGCGGTGGATGCGGTGGTCGCGAGACTCGGCAGGCCCGCACGCGCCTGCGCCACCGCGGTTTCGAAAATTCCTGTGGCAAAGGTTGCGGATGGTGCGGGTGCGGATGCCCAGGTTCTCGCGGCCGTGGGCCACGAGATGGCGCTGACGCTGGACGATGTCGTCATGCGGCGCACGGGCGCCGGCTTGTTGGGAAATCCCGGCGCAGCGATGCTGGAACAGATGTCGCGCACCATGGCCGCCGAACTCGGCTGGGACGAGGCGCGACGCACAGCCGAAATGGCCGTCGTGCAAACCAACTTTCGGATGGAAGCGCGTGCATGAGCGCCTTCGTTGTCGTGAATCCGCGCTCCGGCAACGGCCGGACCGCGCGCGAGTGGCCGGACATCGAACGCGCCCTGCGCTTAATCTATGGAGGACTTACCGTCGCGCATACGGAAAAGAGGGGTCAGGCCACCGGCCTTGTCCGCAATGCCATTCAGCAGGGCTACGAGAATATCGTCGCCGTGGGCGGCGACGGCACCATCAATGAGGCGGTGAACGGCTTCTTCGATGAAGAAGGGCCGATCGCGCCAGATACGGTGTTCAGCTTCGTCACCAGCGGAACCGGTGGCGACTTCCGCAAGAGCTTCGGTATCGAGGCGGGCTGGTCCGCCGGCGTCGCTCGCCTCGCCAACGCGAACGTTTCCCATGTGGACGTCGGCCGTGTCTCCTGCCTGAGCCCGGCGGGCGTGAACCTCATCCGCCATTTCATCAACATCGCGTCGTTCGGCCTCTCCGGCGCGGTCGTGGATTCGGTGAACCGTGCGCGCGTTGCGAAGCTGTTCGGAGGCCGCTTTGCGTTCGCCCTCCACAGCGCGGTCGACTTGCTGACCTATCGAAGCCGCCCTGTGCGCATCCGGATCGACGATGTGTTCGACGACATCGTCCTTATCTCCACGGTCGCCGTCGCCAACGGTCGGTATTTCGGCGCCGGCATGAACGTCGCGCCCAATGCCAGACCGGACGACGGCCTGTTCGATATCATCGTCATGAGCGGGGCGCCGCGAACAGAAGCGATGGCCGGCATGAAACTGCTCTACACGGGCGAGCACCTGACGCTGCCGCACGTGCGCGCCTACCGCGGGCAAACGTTAACCGCCTCGCCGGTTGAAGAGACGAGAGGCCGCCCGGTTCTCATCGATCTGGACGGCGAGAGCGGCGGCCGCATCCCGGCGACCTTTGAAATCCTGCCGGGCGCCCTCAGGCTGCGCTGCTGACGACTATTACAATTTGCCACCCGCCGTTCACCATGTCGGGCGCGAGCTTTTGCGGATGCACGCCGGAATTTGCGATGGTGACCGGCCAATCCGAACACTTCACATGCCGCTCGACCGCCACAAACTGCGCTGGAATGGCTGGGGATGGCGGGACCATCCCGACGATCTTTCCGGCCGGGAGGATGTGTGGGCATGGCTGGCCGGCGAACTCCGCATGCCGGCGCTGCTGCTCACGCCGGCGCTGCCGCTGGAGGACGCCAGGTTGCCTCCGTCGCAGCTCACCGAACAGGACCGGCGCGTGCTCGCCCGCGTTGTCGGTGCCGAACACTTCCGGGATGACATGTACGAGCGCGCCTTCCACGCGCGGGGCCGCAGCTACCACGATCTGCTGCGCCTGCGCGCAGGCGACCTGTCCGATGCTCCGGATGCGGTGGTCTGCCCCGCCACGACGGAGCAGGTGCTGATGCTGCTTGCCTATGCATCGGAGCGTGGCGTTGCCGTCGTTCCCTATGGCGGTGGCACCAGTGTGGTCGGCGGCGTCACCGGACAAAGCGGCGGCGACCGCCCCTCCATCACCATCGACCTCTCGCGCATGCACCGGGTGGAGCACATCGATCCGGATTCTCAGCTTGTGCGCGCGCAGGCTGGGATTTGCGGCCCAGCACTTGAGAAAGCGCTCGCGGAGCATCGGCTGACGCTTGGACATTTTCCGCAGTCATTCGAGTTTTCCACCCTGGGCGGCTGGATTGCGCACCGGGGCGCAGGGCAGCAATCGAATCGCGCGGGCAAAGCCGAGGATTGGCTCGTTGCTGCCGAACTCGCCACGCCGCGCGGCATACTGCGCGAACCTGTCGTGCCCGCGAGCGCGGCCGGCCCGCAACTGACCGATCTCATCGCCGGATCCGAAGGCGCGTTCGGAATCATCACCAGCGCCACGGTGCGGGTGCATTCTCAGGCGGAAGCGGCAACGGGACGCGCGTGGCTATTCCGGCATTTCGAAAGCGGCGCGGCGGCCATTCGCGACGCGGTGCAGAACGGCGTGCCTGCCACGATGCTGCGTCTGTCCGATGCGGAAGAGACACGCTTCCAGCGAACCTTCAGCCAAATCGGCCACCGGCGTTCTCTTGTGGATCGCGCCTTCGCGGTTCTCCTGAATGCGCGGCGCTACACAGCCGCCTGTCTGCTGATTGCCCGCTTTGAAGGTTCACAAGATCGGGTGCGATGGTCGAAGAGCGCGTTCAGCCGCATCGCCCGCGCGCATGGCGGATTTCCGCTGGGGCGGACACCGACCGAGCGTTGGCAGCAATCCCGCTTCAGCACACCCTATCTGCGCGACCCGATGCTGGACCGCGGGGTGGGGATCGACACGCTGGAGACCGCCACCATCTGGTCCAATCTCGGGACTCTGTATCGCGCCGTGCAGAGCGCGCTCGAGACCGCCATCGGCCAAACCGGCCCGCGGGCGGGCGCGCGTGGGATCGTGATGTGCCATGTCAGCCATTCCTACCCGGATGGCGCGAGCCTCTATTTCACATTCATTTTCCCGCGCGCGCTGGATGACGAAATCGCGCAATGGCAGGCGATCAAACATGCCGCCTCGCAGGCCATTGTCGCCAACGGCGGCACGATCAGCCATCATCACGGCGTCGGACAAGATCACCTGCCCTGGATGGCACAGGAGAAAGGCGCGCTGGGGATCGACGTGCTGCGCGCCGTCAAGCGCTCCCTCGACCCCAAGAACATCCTCAATCCGGGCAAGACCGTCCCTCCGGTCAGGCGGCTTTAGGCAGGCTTGCCTCCGCCGCCAGGGGCGCGGCTTGCGGCTTCTTGTTGGACATGGCGCTGATCGATGCCGTCGCGAAG
>DATIEM010000158.1:0-8281 GCA_035455725.1 Rhizomicrobium sp.
GCCGGGGCTGTATTTGTGAGCGGGGCCGCTATCCTGATTAGAGGCGTATTGCTTGTGCTGTAGGACGTGGGAATTGCCGCGTCCGAAAACCTTATGCACGGTGTTCTCATAGCCGCGCCATGCGTCGGTCGTGATTTGCACATGGTCACTATCAATGCGGGTCCATGCATCCCGCAGGAAATGCTCTGCCATTGCGCTGGTTCGATCACCGGCCAGCCAAGAGACGATCACCTTGGAATGCTTGTCTAGCGCGGTGAACGTCCAGATATCGCCCGCGTCGGCTTCCTTGTTCTTGTTGGTCGCGACGTTGAAGCGCTTGGAGTAGCAGAAGGACCAAATTTCATCGCACTGGAGCTGCTCAGTCTGGAGCCGCCGCACAGTCGCGTCGTGGAACCGCTCGGCAGCCTTGCCAGCATCCTCCAAGAGCTTAGTCACGGTGTTTATGGACACGTCCGCCACGCGTGAGATGGACCGCATGGAAGAGCCTTCCACCAGCATCGAGAGGATTTGAACGCGGGTTTCGACGGGCAGCTTGTTCATGCCCTTAATATGTGAACTTTTTGCTTGAGTGTCAAGCATGTGTTTCACTCCAAGACGAGACGGTCCTCTCGCCAGCACTGAGGTTGCCAAGGCTCAATTCCGGTGAACTACTGCCGGATTAGGCCTGCGAGAGTCGTGGTCGAATCGGAGAGGCGGGCTATATAGAGATTGTTGACCTTTATAGCAACAGGTGCGTTGACCTATATGGCAACACTGCTTACCTTGGCTGGAGACGACGGCCCGCTAACGGCGATCCACGTTCCCCTCCGGCGAGGCCGTCAGCCTGAGCGGTCCTTTTATGGGTGTCCGGAATTCATGACTGCCTTGAGGAATGATCTTCCAAACTGGACTACGGGCATTCTGAATGCGGCGCAGACCCCAACCGAACAAATGGATTCGCTCCTGTCGCGGTGGATTAGCGGCCGCGAAATGGAATACGGGCGGCGCTTTCGAGTCATGCGTCCGGTGAGGGATCAAGTCTGGGAAATGAAGTCGTTGGACCTACGGATATTCGGATGGATATACCGCCCTCGCGTCTTCATCGCTGCCGTCTTGGGATATACCGATTGGTACAAGGGGCGGGCCCCTGCGCACTCGTACGATGCGGCACGAGGTCGAGTCCTGGAAACGCGTGACGCGTTGGACTTAGACCAACCAAAATTCACAGCAGGAGAACTTCATGCCCTCGTTTGATTTTGTGATCGATGAAAAATCACGCGCGGGTTCGCGGTTTATGTCACGCGTGAACGAGGAAGTTCAGCGCGCGCTTGCTGCTGAAAAAGACGCACGTCATCTGACGCAACAGGCAATCGCTGAAAAGCTTCACGTTGATAGGTCTGCTGTGAATCGCAGAGTCATGGGTTTGGAAAACATGACTGCTAGGACCATCGGTGAGTTGTTCTGGGCTCTCGGTTGGGAGCCTTATTTTGAGGCCCGCAGACCCCCAGCAGAAGAACGGCAAAATGAATTCGAGACGGAAATTCGTATTCAGGTTCGCCCACCAAAAAGCACCGCGCCAGATGAGGGAGATGTGCCGGAATTAGGCAAAGGTATGAGGTGGGCTGCGTAAGATGGCTATCTCAGTCATGGGGCTCTTTTGCGAAGACATTCGCGAAGAGAAGAACGACATTCTTACGCTCGTTGGACTGGTCCCTGATAACGCAAACGTGGCCGGGGGCGATGAGCCGATTCCGGCCGGAAAAACGAAGGTGATTCCGAAGCTCTGCGTCTACGTTCGGATCAATTATGACCCCAAGAATCCCTGTGGGTCAGCAGCAGTTCGCTTAATCATGCCGGATGGCTCGAAGCACCCGCTGGGCGACATTGATGCGGCGCTTATGGAGACGGGGCGTGCACAAGCTCTCGCACGGGGGAATCTACTGGCAGGGGTGACGTTTCGCGCGGTTATGTCGCCATTGCCTGTGAAAAGCGGCGGCCATTTGAAGGTAGAAGTCGAAATAGGTAGCGAAACTCATTTGGCTGCGGCCTTAAATCTGAACTTTGTCTCTAACGCTGCCACCGCTTCTGCGCCGCCTTCTGTGCAATAGCTTTCCGCTGCTCTGGCGTTAGGACCTTCGCCCGCGCCTTGCCGCCGCTCAGCCCGCCCTTGCGGTTGGCTTCCGTGCCGGGGTCGCGGCCTGTCTCTTGAGCCTCACCCGTAGCGATCTTCCCCACCAGCACGGCGGCTCCGATCACATCTGCGGGGCGCTTCTGACCTTGGGGGCCTTTAGGCATGGGGAGGACGGCGACCTTTCTTCATGTGCGGAGATGCTAGCAACAGCATCCAGAATAGCGAAATGAACGCCGCTGCCGCTGCTATGCCGACCGCGCGAAGTGACCAAGTCGCCAGAAACACGGCCACAAGCATCACCGCTATTCCGGCGAGTATCAGTTGCCAATATGGGTGTAGGCGGTAGCGCAATTTCGGGTCAGAGTCCGGCATACATGCCGAACCTAAGACCGGCCCCGGCAGGGGGCAACCGGGGCAAATTTCAAACTGAGACACTACCCAGCGTGACGCTGGTTTTGCATATTATACCCATCTCCGGAATTGCGACCTGACGCCAGCCGCCTCGCGGGAAACCGCGGGTGGCAGGCGCATACGCCGGTTCACCTCCCCCAACGCGGGGAGGTCGCTCCATCTGACCCCGCACTTTGCGGCGGAATATGGAGCGGGTGGGGGGAATAGTTACCGATGCCCCCACCCGGCTCGCTTTGCTCGCCGACCTCCCCGCGTTGGGGGAGGTGAAGTTTCAAGGAACCCAATCATGCCCCACCTGCCGGACACACCGGCGGCGGATGCGCGCGCGCGTCCGCCGCTCAACACCCGTGGGCTCAAGCCCACCGACATCAACCCCGAGGACATGGACGAGGTCACCGTGCGTATCTTCAAGGAACTGCGAAAGCAGCTGTCGATGATGGAAACGAAAAAAGCGGAGCAGCTCACGACCGCCGATCGCGAAAGCCACGCCCGTATCCTCGCCTCTCTCGAACGCACCATGGAGCGGCTCGCGAAAGTGGAAGCCGGCCGCGCCGCCGCGCGCAAGAATCAGGTGAGCATCAAAGATGGAAGCAGGCGACAACTCTTACTCAGCAAACTCACTGTGCAGGCTACTCTCGAAGCCGGGGAAGATCGACGCGCTGACGGATGACGACGTCGAGTACATGCTGGCCGATTGGCAGCTATGGGCTCGCAGATCGCAAAAGCCGCCGGAAGGCGAGTGGAACATCTGGCTGTTTCTCGGCGGACGCGGCGCGGGCAAAACCCGCGCCGGCGCGGAGTGGGTGGCGGAACAAATTCGCGCGCGGCGTACGACCCGCGCGGCGCTCATCGCCGCCACCCACGCCGATGCGCGTGCGGTGATGATCGAAGGCCCGGCCGGATTGCTGAAGTGCAGCGAAGGCGCCGAATACGAACCGTCGCTGCGCCGCATCCGCTGGCCGGCGCACGGCGCGGAAGCCGCGGTGATGAGCGCCGACGAGCCGGATTCCTTCCGCGGCTACCAGTTCGAGATCGCCTGGGGCGATGAATTCGCGAAATGGCCGGAGCCGCAAGGAGCACTCGACATGATCCGCATGGGGCTGCGCCTCGGCGACACTCCGCGGCTGCTACTCACCACCACGCCGCGCCCCGTTCCCGCGCTGCTGGAGCTGGCGACCTCGCCGGATTGCACGATCACGAAGAGCACGACCTACGACAACGAAGCCAACCTGGCGAAATCGTTCATCGCCACCATGAGGAAGACCTACGGCAAGACGCGGCTCGGCCGCCAGGAGCTGGACGGCGAGATCATCGAGGATGTGGAAGGCGCGCTGTGGCAGCGCGACTGGATCGAAGCGGCGCGGGTGAAGGCGGCGCCGGCTTGCACGCGCGTTGTGGTCGGCATCGATCCGGCCGCGAGCAAGAAAGGCACCTGCGGAATTGTGGTGGCGGGGCGTTGCGGCGAGGACGCCTACGTTCTTGCTGACTTCACCAGGGACGCGCTCACCGCCAAGCAGTGGGCCGACCGCACCGCCGATGCCTACGAAGCGTTCGAAGCCGATTGCGTGGTGGCGGAAGCCAACCAAGGCGGCGACATGGTTCGCGCCACCTTGCTGCAGGCGCATCCCAACATGCACGTGAAGCTGGTGCATGCCGCGCGGGGCAAGCTGCCGCGCGCCCAGCCGGTTTCCGCCATGTATGAGTCCGGCCGCGTGCATCATGCGGGCGTTTTTCCGGAGCTGGAGGATCAGCTCTGCCAGTACGACGGTACGGGCAAATCGCCGGATCGTTTGGACGCGCTGGTGTGGGCGCTGACGGAACTGTTCCCGCAGGACCGCAAGCAAATCGCGATCCCGCGGATCCGCTATGTATAGTACCCCTCGCCCCCTTTAGGGGGAGAGGGGCAAGGGGTGAGGGGGATGGTTACACGCACGAAAAAGGCGGAGCGCAAAGCACAGTCGCCGAAACGCGCGCAAGCGCGTTCGATGCGCCACGATCCAAAGTATTGCGAACGGCTGCTCTGGAACGAACTTCGTGACCGAAAGCTGGACGGCTTCAAGTTCAAGCGCCAGCATCTTGTTGGCAGGTACATCGCGGACTTCGTTTGCCTCGACACGAATTTGATCGTCGAGTTGGATGGCGGCATTCACAAGCTGAAGCATGAAGCCGATGCCATTCGCGATGCCGGTTTGCAAACGCAAGGTTATCGCGTCCTGCACGTTCAGAATGAGGAGCTCATGCGCGACTTGGAAACCGTGCTGCTGACAATTCGCGAAGCACTGACAAGATAATTCCCCTCGCCCCCTTCAGGGGGAGAGGGGCAAGGGTGAGGGGGTTCCTTGCTCCACCACCCCCTCACCCTCGATCCCTCTCCCCCACATGCGTGGGGGCGAGGGAAGATCAAGGAAAAACATTGATGTTTGAACGACTCTTCCACCGCTTCGAGCGGCGGGCGCGGAACGCTGCGCCCGAAACAAAATCGGCCATGCCGTGGATTGCGCTGCAGCTGCTCGGCCAGGCGCAGTGGACACCGCGCAACTACGCGAACCTTGCCCGCAACGGCGTGATGCAGAACGCGGTGGTCTATCGCTGCGTGCGGATGATTGCGGAAGCCGCAGCGAGCGTTCCCTTCCTGCTCTACGACGGCGACAAGGAGCTCAGCGATCATCCGCTGCTGGCGCTGCTCACCGCGCCCAACGCGCAGGAAAGCGGCGCGGCGCTGTTCGAGCGCTGGTATGCCTTCCTGCAATGCGCCGGCAATTCATATCTGCAGGCGATCACGCTTGGAGACGAAATTCGCGAGCTGCACGTGCTGCGCCCCGACCGCATGAAAGCGATGGAAACCGCCGGCGGCTGGCCGCTCGCCTACGAACACTCCGTCAACGGACGAAGCACCCGTATCGGCCGCGACGCCTCCGGCTTCCTGCCGGTGCTGCACGGCACCCTGTTTCATCCGCTGGACGACTATTACGGCCTGTCGCCGCTCGAGCCCGCGCTCAGCGCCATCGACGTGCACAACGAAGGCGCGGCGTGGACGAAAGCACTGCTCGACAACGCGGCACGGCCCTCCGGCGCGCTGATCTACAAAGGCCCGGACGGCGCGCCCAACCTCACCGAGGATCAGTTCACGCGGCTGAAAACCGAACTGGAGAACGGCTACCAGGGCGCCATGAATGCCGGCCGGCCGATGGTGCTGGAAGGGGGCTTGCAATGGCAGAGCATGAGCCACTCGCCGGCGGATCTCGATTTCGCCAACACCCGCGATGTCGCCGCGCGCGAAATGGCGCTCGCCTTCGGCGTGCCGCCCATGCTGCTCGGCATTCCGGGCGACAACACCTACTCGAATTATGCGCAGGCGAACCTGTCGCTGTGGCGACAGACGGTGCTGCCGCTGGTGAGGCGCACCTGTGCTTCGCTGACCCGCTGGCTGGGGCAGAAGTTCGGCGAGAGCTTGCGCATCGATTACGACATCGACGCCATTCCGGCGCTGGCAGAAGCGCGCGACGCAACGTGGGAGAAACTCACCGCCGCGTCCTTCCTCACCCTGAACGAGAAGCGCGCCGCCGCCGGCTACAGCCCGGTAGAAGGCGGCGATGTGCTGGGATGAAGAACGCGACGCCAACGCGCGACGGTTCACCTCCCCCAACGCGGGGAGGTCGGAGCGTTTCGAGCAAAGGCGAAAAATGCTCCGGGTGGGGGTATAGAGGAAATCCCCCCACCCGCTCCAATTTCGCTCCGCTCAATTGAAGCGACCTCCCCGCGTTGGGGGAGGTGAAGTCATCGAGACTCCGAGGGGGAGAGGGTAGCTGAAATGGAAGCGCCAAAATGAGTTCGCTAACAGAACACATCCAGCCCACGCTGGATGTGAAGAAGATCCCGGCCGCCCTCGTGGCGGCTTTTTTGTTGCAGACAGCCGGCGCGCTGTTCTGGGCGGGCTCCGCCGCCGACCGAATCTCGGTGCTCGAGCGCACGGTTGCGAGCGAGCAGGCGGCGATTGCCCAGGTGGCCGTTCTGGAAGAACAAGTGCGCGAGATGAAGGACCAGCTCAGCCGCATCGAAGGCAAGCTCGACCGCCTGCAGGCGCCGGCACCTCGCGCACCATAACTTCACCTCCCCCTTTGTGGGGAGGTCGCGGAGCGGAGCGACGCGGGTGGGGGCGGTGCACGACCAAGAGCGGCCCCCACCCGAAATTCGCTCGCGACGCTCACGAATTTCGACCTCCCCACAACGGGGGAGGTGAACTCAACACAGAGAACCATCATGCCCCCGCAAATCACCACGTTGCGGCGCAGGCTGGCGCACATCGATGCGCCGGCGGCGTTCGCGCAGCTGAAGCACAACGAATTCGCCGGTTACGCTTCGCTGTTCGGTGTGGCGGATGGCGCCGGCGACGTGATGGCGCCGGGCGCCTTCGCCAAATCCTTGCGCAGCGGCATCGATCGTATCCGCATGCTCTACCAACACTTCGCGCACGAGCCCATCGGCGTGTGGGAACAGATTAAAGAAGACGCGCGCGGGCTTTATGTGCGCGGGCGCCTCACCACCGACATCGAACGCGGCCGCGATGTGCTGGCGCTGCTGAAGGACGGCGCGCTCAACGGGCTCTCCATCGGCTTCAAAACGAAAACAGCGCGGCGCGATCCGGCAACGGCCGCGCGGGTGCTCACCGACGTCGAGCTCTGGGAAATCTCGATCGTCACCTTCCCGCTGCTGCAGGGCAGCGCCGTGACCGCGATTGGCGGGAAGAGCGCGACGGCGGAGATCATCCGCAAGGCAAGTGCGGCGATGGCGAAAGATGAATCCCCTCGCCCCCATAGGGGGAGAGGGGCAGGGGTGAGGGGGCTTCAGAACTCAGACGCCAGAAATCGGAAGTCAGAATGCGCTGTTACTCGCATCGGCTCTGATTTCTGAATTCTGTTTTCTGACTTCTGACGACCCCCTCACCCTGTATCCCTCTCCCCCGAGGGGGGAGAGGGAGCTGTGTTTATTCAACCCCAAGGAGAACCACACATGGAACTGGAAACCAAGGCGCTGGAGACGCGCGAGACCGCGCACGAGCGCGAGATCAAGGAGGCGTTCGGCGAATTCCTCCGCATCTTCGAAGATTTCAAGCAGGATAACGACGAGCGCCTGAAGCAGATCGAGAAGCGCAGCGCTGATATCATCACAGAAGAAAAGGTGGAACGCATCAACACGGCGCTGGAAACGCAGAAGCGCGCGCTCGACGAGCTGATGCTCTCTGCCGCGCGGCCGGTGCTGGGCGGCGAAACAAAATCCGCCAATGACCGCGCCAGCCGCGAGCGCAAACATGCATTCGACTCTTACGTCCGCAAGGGCGACGCCGCCGGCTTCCACGCGCTGGAGCTGAAGGCGATGAGCGTGGGCTCCAACCCGGACGGCGGCTACGTGGTGCCGCTGGAGATCGAACAGACCATCGACCGCGTGCTGGCGAAGGTGTCGCCCATCCGCGCGCTGGCCACCGTGCGCCAGATCGGCAGCAACGTGTATCGCAAGCCGATCAGCACCACCGATGCCGGCACCGGCTGGGTTGCGGAAACCGATGCGCGGCCGCAAACCTCCACGCCCACGCTCTCGGCGCTCGATTTCCCCGCCATGGAGCTCTACGCCATGCCGGCGGCAACCCAAACGCTGCTGGACGACGCGCAGGTGGATATCGAATCCTGGCTCGCGTCCGAGGTGCAGATCGTCTTCGCCGAACAGGAAGGCGCCGCCTTCATCAACGGCAACGGCACCACGCAG
>DATIEM010000159.1:0-5617 GCA_035455725.1 Rhizomicrobium sp.
TTTGCCCCTCTGGAGGAAGGGCCAGTGTGGCGCAATCGCGGTTAAGCCCGCGCTAAGCGGAACCTTAACGGGCTGTTTACAGTCGAGTGCGGTTCCAGGCTGCGAGTCACGGGCTGGTGTAATTGCCCATGCTGCAGCCGAGCAGGCTGTTGAGATAGATCTGCGTCACCGTCCAGCTGTGGGCGCCGTCGCTCAATGTGCCCTCGAAAGGGCAGAGGTCCGCCACTTCGGCGCCGTTGGCATCGTTCCACGCCTGCGGAAAATCCGGCAAATTGCCGGGCGTGGGCACGTTGTCGGTCACCGCTTCGGCGAATTCGTGCGAGGCGGCATAGGTGAGATAATCGAAACCGGAATTGCACTCCGGCTCGACGCTGTAGAAAACGTTGCTGCGCCGCGCGAGCCGCGTGTCCCTGGTGGCGAAGTGATAGGCGCCGAACTGCTGGCAGGAGGTCAGCCCGTCGAGGCTGATGACGATGTCGGCCGGAAAATAGATCATGTAGAGCGTGTTGGCGTCGCGCGGGGGCAGCGCGCCGTCTTCCATCTGGCGCTTCAGTTCCTTCTGGATATCGGCATCGCTCAGTTGTTTGGATTTGTTGTGCGGCGTGAGCTGCACCTGGCCGAAATAGCTGCCGCGGCCGATGGTTTGCTTCGTGCCCTTGTGGCCGTTGACCGCCTTCTGATGCAGCGTGCCGTATTCCGCCATCTGGTCCATGTAGGTGCTGTTCACCAGCGCGGCGGAGAGGAGAGGGATCTGGTCCCTGGTGTTCTGCAGCACGTCGCCGTTCCACATAACGGAGACCAGCGTCACGTTCGAGAACACCGAACCGCCGTAGTAATAGACCGGGCCATCGCCGCCGCCGGGCGGCAGGCGACCGGTTTTCGTGTAGTACCCGGGCAGCGGCAGAATGTGGTATGCGCCGATTGTGAGAGCCTGCGCCGCGGGCGGAAGCATCACCGCAGCCGCCGTCGCGCAGGCCGCTATAGTTCGGCGAAAAGAATGGGCCAACGCAAATCCCCCCGGCAATGGCATAGGCCGTATTCTGTGCCGCGCTCCCATTCGCCGCAAGTCGGGGACGGGGCGAGAATCCGAAAAACAACCTCCGGCGGGTTTCTGTGCAGCCAAGGGCTTACCGGGGAGGGGATTCTGGCGGGGCAGGTGAACGGGCGAACTCAGTGCTTGGGCGCTACGCTGGCGCGCCCCACGCTCACGTACCGGAAACCCGCTTCCGCCATCTGCGCCGGCCGGTAGATGTTGCGCAGGTCGATCATTACCGGCGCTTTCATCGTCGCCTTCACCCGCTTCAGATCGAGGGCGCGAAACTCGTTCCATTCTGTGAGGATGATCACGGCATCGGCGCCGCTCAGCGCCTCGTAGGCGCTCTCGCAGAAGGCGACACTGAGATGCTTGCGCGCCTCCGCCATGCCCTCCGGATCGTAGGCCTGGATATTTGCGCCGCGCTCCTGCAGCCCCGGCACGATCACGAGGCTCGGTGCGTCGCGCATGTCGTCGGTGTTCGGCTTGAAGGTGAGCCCAAGCACAGCGATGGTCTTTCCCTGGACCCCGCCCAGGGCGCCCGCGATCTTCTCCACCATGCGCGCCTTGCGCTCCTCGTTCACCGCCACGACGGCATCCACGATCCGGGTCGGCGCGCCAATCTGCTGCGACGTCTTCAGCAGGGCAATCGTGTCCTTGGGGAAGCACGATCCGCCGTAGCCCGGCCCCGCATGCAGGAACTTGCCGCCGATGCGCCCATCCAGCCCGATGGCGCGCGCCACGTCCTGCACATCGGCATTCACCTTCTCGCAGATATCAGCCATTTCGTTGATGAAGGTGATCTTGGTGGCGAGGAAGGCGTTGGCCGCATATTTGATCAGCTCCGCGGTTTCCCGCGCGGTGAACAGGATCGGCGTTTCATTCAGGTAGAGCGGCCGGTAGATTTCCTTCATTACCGCCTTGGCGCGCTCGCTCTCGGTGCCAACGACCACGCGATCGGGCCTGCGAAAATCCTCGATGGCAGAGCCTTCGCGCAGGAATTCGGGATTGGAGGCGCAGTCGAATTCCGCGCTCGGCCGCGCCTTGCGCACGATTTCTTCCACCTTTCGGCTGGTGCCGACCGGAACGGTCGATTTGGTGACGATCACGCTGTAGCGGTCGAGGGCCTGCGCAATTTCCTCGGCCGCCGAAAACACATAGCTGAGATCGGCGTGGCCGTCGCCGCGGCGGCTGGGCGTGCCCACCGCGATGAATACGGCATGTGCGTTCGGCACGGCGGCCGAAAGATCGGTCGCAAAGGAAAGCCGTCCGGCCTTGACATTCGCCGCCACCACGTCCTCGAGGCCCGGTTCGAAAATCGGAATCTTGCCGGCCTTCAGCGCATCGATCTTGTCGGAATCCTTGTCGATGCAGGTGACCTCGTGCCCGAATTCGGACAGGCAGGCACCGGACACAAGCCCGACATAGCCGGTCCCGATCATGGCGATGCGCATGAACCCTCTCAACAAACCCGCGGTGGTGGATCGTCCGCTCTGTCCACCATTTCCGCGCGGGGCGCAAGCTTTACCCTGCGCGCAAGTTTTACCCCGCGCGCAGCAGGCGCACGGCTTCGTCGCGCTGGAAGAGATACAGCAGCACGCGCAGGGCTTCGCCCCGCGGCGATTTGAGCTCCGGGTCGGTCGCCACGATCAGCTTGGCGTCATTGCGGGCGGCGGCAAGCAGCTCGCCATGCAACGTCAGGTCAGCAAGGCGGAATTCCTCCATGCCGCTCTGGCGGACCCCGAGCACTTCGCCGGGCCCTCGCAGGCGCAGGTCTTCTTCGGCGATCACGAAACCATCATCCGTTTCTCGCAAGGTTTTCAGCCGCACTTTCGCCGTCTCGCCCAGCGGCGGCTGGTATATCAGCAGGCAGGTAGAGCTGGCGCTGCCGCGCCCGACGCGTCCGCGTAACTGGTGCAGCTGCGCCAGCCCGAAACGCTCTGCATGCTCGACCACCATGATGGTAGCCTCCGGCACGTCGACGCCGACTTCGATAACCGTGGTGGCAACAACAACTTTGGTCTCCCCCGATTTGAATTTCGCCATCGCGCCATCGCGCTCCGGTCCTTTCATACGGCCGTGCACCAGTCCGACTCCTGCGCCCAAGGCCTGACGCAGCATCGCTGCACGCTCTTCGGCCGCGGCCAAATCGCTCTTCTCGGATTCGTCCACCAGCGGGCACACCCAGTACGCACGAGCACCTTTCGCGAGCGCACGATGCAGGTGTTGCACCACTTCGTCGATGCGCTCTGTAGAGAGCAGGCGGGTGTCAACCGGTTTGCGTCCAGCTGGCCGCTCCGTCAGTCGTGAGACTTCCATGTCACCGTAGGCAGTCAGCGCCAATGTGCGCGGGATGGGTGTCGCAGTCATCACCAGCACGTCGACCGGCTTCTCGCCCTTGCCCTGCAGCTTCATGCGATGGTGCACGCCGAAGCGGTGCTGCTCGTCCACAACAGCGAGCGCCAGATCGCGAAACGTCACGTCGTCGGAAAAAAGTGCGTGGGTGCCGACGAGAATGTCGACCCGCCCGTTCTCCAGCGCTTTCAAGGTCTGGTCTCGCGCAGGTCCTTTCTCCCGTCCTGTGAGAATGGCCATTCGCACGCCGGCAGCCTGCGCCAACCGTTCCAGTGACTGCATATGTTGCCGTGCGAGAATTTCGGTAGGGGCCATCAGGGCGCCCTGCGCGCCGCATTCCACAGCGTCGAGCAGAGCAGCCATCGCGACCACCGTCTTGCCCGAACCGACATCGCCCTGCAGCAGCCGCAACATGCGTGAAGGGCTGGCCATGTCCGCCTCGATCTCCGCGATGGCCTGCTGCTGCGACTTTGTCAGCGTAAAGGGCAGGGCAGCGAAGGCCTTCCCCTTCAATCTGCCATCGCCTTTCAACACCCGGCCTTTCGCGCCTCTCATGCGGGCGCGGACAAGAACGAGGGCGAGTTGGTTCGCGAGCAGTTCGTCATACGCAAGCCGCATGCGCGCCGGCGTTTCGGGCGACAAATCGGCCTCACCCTCCGGCGCATGTGCCGCGAAGATGGCCTCGCGGAAAGAAGGCCAGCTGCGTGCATGCAAGAAGGGGCGGCCCAGCCATTCCGGAAGATCGGCTACGGATTCCAGTGCACCGCGCACTGCTTTCGCCAGCGACTTGAGCGGCAGACCTTCGGTCAGCCGGTACACCGGTTCGATGAGGGCAAAGCCATCGCTGTCTTCCGGACCGACGATGTGGTCCGGATGGACCATCTGCAGTCCGCCGCTGTAGCGCTCGATGCGGCCGCTGATGATCCGCCGCGCGCCGACCGGCAAGGACCGAGACAGATAATCGCCTTTGGCCCGGAAGAACACGAGTTCGATAAATGCGGTCTCGTCGGCGCAGCGCACCTTGTACGGTCGTCGCGGATCGGGCGAGGGCAGGTGCCTTTCGACAGTGACCTCGACGGTGGCTATTCGCCCTTCCTGCGCATCCTTTAGCTTCGGCCGGTAGCTGCGATCGACGATGCCCACTGGCAGATCGAACAGCAGATCGATCAATCGCGTGCCGGCCGCGCGCGCAATCAGCTTCTCGAGCTTTGGGCCTACGCCCGGAAGCGTTCGCGTCTCGCGGAAGAGAGGGAAGAGAATCGCAGGCCGCATTGGCAGGAACTTAGCACGCGCACTGGAAGCGCGGGGGACGAGTCGTTATATCGCTCCCATGTCGAATGCCCAATACGGTGGCTCTTCGGAGACCCGCCGCAAACAGCTATTGTTCCGTTGCCAGCGCCGAGGCTTCAAAGAACTCGATCTCATCTTCGGCGCCTTTGCGGGCGAGCATTTGGACGCGCTGGAGGACAGCGAGCTGGAGCAACTCGATCTCCTGCTGAACGCGCCGGACGATGATGTCTATGCTTGGCTGCGCGGATATGAGGCGGTGCCCGAGCGTTACGCCTCGCCGCTGTTCGACAAATTGAGAGTCCTCTGCAACCGGAAATCGCCCACTTGGACCGTCTGAGCTACATTGCAAGGCATGCCGGCCGTTTCGCCGTCACCGGCGCGCCGGCCGGCTACGATGCGTATCTCGCATCTGAGGCTGCGCGCCGCCGCAAGGCGCTGGTGCTGTTCGTGGCTTCCGACGACGCGGCGGAACGGTGCGCGCTCGACGCACTCGCCTTCTTCGCGCCCGACATCATCCCGGTGCTGGATTTTCCAGCGTGGGACTGCCTCCCATATGATCGTGTATCGCCGAAGCCGGATATTGAAGCGGCGCGGCTGGCGACCCTCTCCGCCCTGGCACGGCGCAAGCCTGATGCGGGCGCGGCGGTCTTGGTCACCACAGTGAATGCCTTGCTCCAGCGGGTGCCGCCACGTGAGATGGTTCTGGAAGGCCAGTTCCACGCCCGCGTCGGCAATGACGTGGATCATGACAGGCTGGTGCGATTCCTTACGCGGCACGGCTATGTGCGCGCCGGCACGGTACGGGAGCCGGGCGATTTTGCGCTGCGCGGCGGAATTATCGATCTTTGGCCGCCCGGCACCGATGAACCCTATCGCCTCGACTTCTTCGGTTCGACGCTCGATGCGGTCCGCCGCTTCGATGCGGAAACGCAGCTCTCC
>DATIEM010000160.1:0-3669 GCA_035455725.1 Rhizomicrobium sp.
CACACTACGCTGCGCAGCAGCGGAGTGTGGTGTCTCCCGAAGCGCCTTTGCGCGTAGGGAGACGCCCGACACGGCGCAGCTTCGTGCGGCAGGCCACCTGAACGTCCTTCAAAAATGTGGTACACACTACGCTGCGCAGCAGCGGAGTGTGGTGTCTCCCGAAGCGCCTTTGCGCGTAGGGAGACGCCCGACACGGCGCAGCTTCGTGCGGCAGGCCACCTGAACGTCCTTCAAAAATGTGGTACGTCTATTTTTTGCAATTGAACAACGGCGACATCTATGTTGGCTCGACGGATGATCTTCGGCGCCGAATCTCGCAACATCGAGGTGGCCGTGTGCCATCCACGAAGCCATATCTTCCAGCTACGCTCCGCGCCTATGTGGCGGTAGAAGGTGAATTACGCGCCCGGCGTCTTGAACGGTATCTCAAATCTGGCTCCGGAAAAGCCATCGCGAAAAAAAGATTCCTATGACAGAACGCGCGCCGCCTCGTCTATTAGCGGGAAAGGTTTGTCTGGACTGAAAGTCAGGTGCGTGAGCCGCTCAAATCCCCTTACGAATCAAAGTCACCTCTAAATCCCACATCTTGGACTAAGCCATTGGGTGTTCAGGACAGTTTGACAATTCCTTGACCGCACCATTCTCCTGAAGCCCTGCTGCTCTGATTCCGCTTCAATTGCGGGCCGATTGCGTTTCTGACCGTAACGCGTACCCTTCCGGTGTGGTTTGTCGGGAATCCGGAAGTGGCCGCGCCAGCCGAACGAATGAAGACGATGCGCGAAAGACGACGCAAGCGCGGATTGCGTGAGTTGCGGTTGGTGGTTCCGGATCCCCGTCTGAAGTCCATTCGCCGGCGTGTGGCGGCGCAGGTGGCCGGCCTTGATCGCGGCGACGAGGATCGAGCGCTGCGCTGGATCGAGTCGGTGTCGGAGTTCGACACGGCTGAGTCCCGCAAAAGATGAAGCGGGGAGACATCGTAATCGTCGCTGCGTCAAGTGATTACGGAAAACCTCGGCCCGCGATCGTAGTCCAGACCGACGCACTTCCTGAAACCCACGCTTCCGTGTGGTCTGCCAACTGACCTCGTAAATTGTGGAGGCACCCGACTTCCGTCTGACAATCGATCCAGACATAAAAAACGGTTTGCGGTTGCGCTCGCAGGCGATGGCGGACAAGCCTGTCACGGTTCGGCGGACCCGAGTTGGAGAGATCGTCGGCCGCCTCAGCGATGGGGACATCGGCCGCCTCAATATCGCCTTGGCGTTCGTAATGGGTCTGGCAGATTGATAACCGGGCAATCCCAAGCCGCCGCTGCAACCGCGGCCGGGAGCTTCTAGGTGTGCTACAGCCAATCGAAAACAGGCCCTCGCCTCCCCGCTTAGCGCTTGAACGTGCCATTGCTGGCCGGACCGGCTAGCGTGGCTCTCATGTCCGATCTGTTCGAAGCGGGAGGTTTGGATGCCGGCGCGCCGCGCCCGCTGGCCGATCGCCTGCGGCCCAAAACGCTGGCTGAGGTTGTCGGCCAGGATCACCTGATCGGGCCGCAGGGCCCGATCGGCCGCATGGTGGCGGAAAACCGGCCGCACTCGATCATTCTCTGGGGACCGCCGGGCACCGGAAAGACCACCATCGCGCGGCTGCTGTCCCATGCGTTCCAGCTGCATTTCGTCCAGCTCTCGGCTGTGTTTTCCGGCGTTGCGGATCTCAAGAAAACCTTCGAAGCCGCCCGGGCGCGGCGCAAGACCGGCCAGGGCACGCTGCTTTTCATCGATGAAATCCACCGCTTCAATCGCAGCCAGCAGGATTCGTTTTTGCCGGTGGTGGAGGACGGCACTGTCATTCTGGTCGGCGCCACCACCGAGAATCCGTCATTCGAGCTGAACGGCGCGTTGCTATCCCGCGCGCAGGTGCTGGTGCTGCGACGGCTTGACGATCCGGTGCTGGAAACGCTGCTGGAACGCGCGGAAGCATTCTACAAACGCAAGCTTCCGCTCACCGACGATGCGCGGCAGTCCTTGCGGGCGATGGGGGATGGCGACGGCCGCTATCTGCTCAATCTTGCAGAAGAAGTCGCCGCGTTGAAAACGACCAAGCCGCTGGATTCCGCAGCGCTCGTTGCCGCGGTGCAGAAACGCGCGCCGCTTTACGACAAATCGCGCGAGGAGCACTACAACATCATCTCAGCGCTGCACAAATCCATTCGCGGCAGCGATCCGGATGCGGCGCTCTACTGGCTGGCGCGTATGCTGGCCGGCGGCGAGCAGCCGCTCTACATCGCCCGGCGGCTGGTGCGGGCCAGCGTGGAGGACATCGGGCTCGCCGATCCGCAGGCGGTGGTGCAGGCGATTGCCGCGAAGGACGTGTACGATTTCCTGGGCAGCCCTGAAGGCGAGATCGCACTGGTGCAGTGCGTGCTGTATCTCGCATCCGCGCCGAAATCGAACGCGGTCTACATGGCGCAAGGCGCGGCGATGAAAGCCGCCGGCGAACACGGCTCGCTGATGCCGCCGGCGCACATCCTCAACGCGCCGACCAGGCTGATGAAGCAGCTCGGTTACGGCAAAGGCTACGAATACGATCACGCGGCCGACGAGGCGTTCTCCGGCCAGAACTATTTCCCCGATGGTATGGAGCGCCAATCGCTATATCAGCCAAAGGACGCGGGCTTCGAGCGTGAAATCCAGAAGCGGCTGGACCATTGGGCCCAGCTGCGCGCAAAACGGAAAGCGCGCGGTTAGTCTTTACCCCCGGTTGCCGGTTGACGGCGTTATTCCTTCTTGGGCTCCCACAATTCGATCTTGGTGCCCTCGGGATCGAGGAGCCAGGCGAAGCGGCCGTTTTCATCGTCAGCGCGCCCCAGGATATTCACGCCTTTCGTTTCCAGCTGCGCGAGCACGCCATCGAGATCGTCCACCGCAAAATTGAGCATGAATTCGCGCGTGGACGGCTCCATGTACGTAGTGTCCGCGGAAAAGGGCGACCAGACGAAGTGCGGCGGCCCCTCCGCAGCCGATGGAAGCAGCGCGCCGCCCCACGCCTGCACGTCCAGCCCCAGCGTGTCGCGATACCAGTCGACCAGTGCCTTCGGATCGCGCGCCTTGAAGAAGATGCCGCCTACGCCGGTGATGCGAGCCATGTGTTTGCCCCCGTTTACCCAACGCGAGAATAGCACGTGGCAGGAGTGCATGTGGAGCGCGCGATGGCTAGAATCGAAGCATGAGTGATTTGGTGGCAGCGCCGGGCATCGCCATTCCGGACAGCGAGCTGGTGGAGCGGTTCGTGCTCGCGAGCGGACCCGGCGGGCAGAACGTCAACAAGGTGGCGAGCGCGGTGGAGCTTCGCTTCGACGTGACGCGCTCGCCATCCCTCCCCGATGATGTGAAGCAGCGCTTGCGGCGGCTTGCCGGCCGCCGCCTCAGCAAGGACGGCGTACTGGTTTTGCGCGGCAGCCGCTTCCGCGATCAGCAAAAGAACCGCGCCGATGTGCGGGCGCGGCTCGCCGAACTCATCGCGGAGGCCTCCATCGCGCCGAAAAAGCGCAAAGCCACGAAGCCAACCCGTGCTTCCCGCGAGCGCCGCCTCACCGAAAAGAAATCGCGCTCCAGACTGAAGCAGACGCGCAGCAAGGCCACGCCGCTGGAGTGAGCAAACGGCGAAAGGCCGCCAATA